>NZ_JBFODN010000248.1:0-60400 GCF_040908345.1 Aeromonas sp. R3-1 | reverse complement strand
TCTTCCCAGCACTGTGCTTTACGCAATCTGGCCAAGGGCGTCTTGGTCAGAACGGTGCTGGTGCGCAGACACAGTTTGCAACGGTAGCGGCGCAGTCCCCGACTCCATCCCCAAGGCGCCAGCTGGGTAACATCGGCCTGACAATTGGGGCAGCCACTGCATGCCGGTAACTGAGTATTGAGCGAGGTAATGGTGTGGGGTGCAGTAAGCTCCTGCTGAGCAACACGGCGCTGGCGCAGGGTTAACTGGGGAAAAGGGACAACAGGTGTTGAAAGGCTGGGGTATCCATGATGGTAGACCTCAAGGTGATGGCCTACTTCAAGATTAGCCTTTCAACACGTAATTGGGACAGAGCCTATTTTTACGCCCGCAGGGCCCGCATCAGTTGGGCGACCACGTCGTCGAGCAGGGGGCGATCGGGGCGGCACTGGGCGAAGGTGACCAGCCCTTGCAGGTTGATCAGCAGCAGTGCGGTGAGGGTGTGGATATTGCTATCCGGGGCCAGCTCACCCTTGGCCTGCGCCTGTGTCAGCAACTCGGCCAGATCCTGCTCCAGCTCGCCATAGATCCCCTTGACCCGCTGGGTCAGCTCCTCATCCTGCTCGCTCAGCTCCATCATGGTGCGGGTCACCAGACAGGAGCCGCAGAGCGCCTCCCCCACAATCCGGTCGAGATAGGCCGCAAGGCCCGCCAGCGGGCTCGGGTTGTCGAGCAGGGAGCGGCGCAGGGTGCGTTTACCCTCGACATAGTGATCCACCGCCGCCAGCAGCAGGCCGCGCTTGTTGCCAAAGGCGCCGTAGATGCTGCCCGGGTGCAGGCCGGTGGCGGCCACCAGCTCCTGCATGGTGGTCTTGGCATATCCCTTGGCGCGAAACGCTTCCATGGCATTTCGCAGTACCTCGTCCCGATCAAACTCGGCTATGCGCATGGTTCCTCCCGTGGGAAATGGTTCACCGGCAAGGGGCAACAGGGCCCGCCGATAAAGAGTGGCTGGAAAGGGCGGCAAGTTTACCCCAGCCGCCCGCTCGGGCCAACCTTCTTGAATGCGCATTCAAAAAAAGCTTGCGCCCGACGCAAAAAACGTCTTGAATGCACGTTCAAGAATAACCCGTTCAGGACAACCTATCATGAATACCCTGTTTCAGCCGTATCGACTCAATGACACTCTGACCCTGGCCAACCGTTTCATGATGGCCCCGCTCACCCGCTGCATGGCAGGCCCAGGTCTGGTGCCGACCGAGCAGATGGCTGCCTATTACGGCCGCCGCGCCGACATCGGCCTTATTGTTTCCGAGGCCGTCATCATCCGCCCCGACGCGCAGGGCTACCCCAATACCCCGGGCCTCTTCACCCAGGCGCAGATCGATGGCTGGAAAAAAGTGACCAGCGCCGTGCACGCCAAGGGTGGCAAGATTTTCGCCCAGCTGTGGCACGTCGGTCGCCTCTCCCACCCCTTCTTCCATCAGGCTGAAGTGTTGGCCCCCTCTGCCGTGGCACACGAGGGCACAGTGCCCCGCATGCGCGAGCTGACCTATCAGGTGCCGCGCGCCCTGACCGAGGCCGAAATCGCCCAGCTGGTGCTGGATTACGCCCAAGCCGCAGCCAACGCCATCGAGGCGGGCTTTGACGGGGTGGAGATCCACGGTGCCAACGGCTACCTGATCGACCAGTTCCTGCACCACTCCACCAATCTGCGCACCGACAACTACGGTGGCAACCCGGAAAAGATGAGCCGCTTCGCGCTGGAAGTGGTCGATGCCATCAGCGCCCGCATCGGCGGTGATCGGGTTGGTATTCGCCTCTCCCCGGGTGCCTATGTCCATCTGGCGGGCAGCCCGGAAGATCGCGCCGTGTTTGACTATCTGCTGGGCAAGCTCAACGATCGCCCGCTGGCCTATATCCACCTCGGCATCTTTGATGACAACCTCACCTTCGATTATCTGGGTGGCCGCGCCTCCGACTATCTGCGCGCCTACTACAAGGGCAATCTGGTCGGTGTGGGCAACTACGACGCCGAGCGCGCCGCTGCGGCCATCGAGGCTAACCGCTTCGATCTGGTGGCCATCGGCCGTCCGCTTATCGCCAACCCGGACTATCTCGCCAAGGTGAAGAAGGGAGAAGCGCTGGTGCCCTACGCCGACACCATGCTGGCCGAGCTGGTATAACAGCCCGCTATCGCCAGACAACAGGCAATAAAAAACGAGGGGAGCTGTTGCTCCCCTCGTGCTATCTGGCTGATGCGCTGATCAGTTGGTGCGGATGCTTAATTGGTACGAAATAACGCCTCGATGGAGAGCCCCTGGCTCAGCAAGATCTCCCTCAGACGACGCAGCCCCTCCACCTGGATCTGGCGTACCCGCTCGCGGGTCAGACCAATCTCGGCCCCCACATCCTCAAGGGTGGCAGGCTCGTAACCCAGCAGACCGAACCGGCGTGCCAGCACTTCCCGCTGCTTGGGATTGAGCTCCTCCAGCCAGTGGACAATGCTGCTGCGCATATCATCTTCCTGAGACTCCAGCTCAGGCCCCATGCCGCGTTCATCTGAAAGCACATCCAGCAATGCCTTGTCGCGATCGCCACCGATGGGGGTGTCCACCGAGGTGATCTTCTCGTTGAGCTTGAGCATGCGATTCACATCGTCCACTGAACGATCCAGCGCGAAGGCGATATCCTCGGCGGTCGGTTCATGATCGAGACGGTGAGAGAGTTCGCGCGCGGTGCGCAGGTAAACGTTTAACTCTTTGACCACATGAATGGGCAGACGGATGGTGCGGGTCTGGTTCATGATGGCCCGCTCTATGGTCTGGCGGATCCACCAGGTGGCATAGGTAGAGAAACGGAAGCCGCGCTCGGGGTCGAACTTCTCGACCGCGCGGATAAGACCGAGGTTGCCCTCTTCGATGAGATCCAGCAGCACCAGGCCGCGGTTGTTGTAACGACGGGCGATTTTCACCACCAGTCGCAGGTTGGACTCGATCATGCGCTTGCGGGCGGCTTTGTCACCCCGCAAGGCACGACGGGCGTAATAGACTTCCTCTTCGGCAGTGAGGAGGGGGGAGAAGCCAATCTCCCCCAGATAGAGTTGCGTGGCATCCATCACCTTGTTCAGTTCCGGTGCCAGCAACTCATCGGAGATAGTCTCTTCCGCCTCGGAGGCTACCTCCTGCAACTCTTCTACCTCGTGAGATTCGGGTTCAGCGTCAAACTCTAACTCTGCATCCTGCATTACCAGTTGTTCTTGGCTCATGGTGTGTCTCCCTGACGTTACCAGAGTAAGACGGTCTCTCTGGGGTTAACGCTTTGGCAAATAGCTCATCGGATTGATCGACTTGCCTCTGTACCGGATCTCGAAATGCAATCGCACATCCGGCGCGTCCGTGCTACCCATGTTGGCAATGACCGAGCCCCCCTTGACGCTGTCCCCTTCCTTCACCCGCAACTCATCGTTGTGTGCGTAAGCGGAGAGATAGTCATCATCATGCTTGAGGATGATCAGCTTGCCGTACCCCCTTAAAGCACTGCCAGCGTATACGACCTTACCGCTGCTGGCGGCGTAGACGGGTTGCCCCTTCTGGCCGGCTATGTCGATCCCCTTGTTACCCTGTTCTGCAACAGAGAACCCCTCGACAATCCGGCCTTTTGCGGGCCAGTGCCAAGCAAGTCTCGACTGGGAGTTGTTTGTTTTTTGTTCTTTGACCTGAGCGTATTCCTTCGGTGCTGCCGGAGCAACGGATTTCTGAGAGATGAACGGCGTGGTCTGACCAGATCCACTCGGCTCGGCCAACGGACGCGGACCGCTGCTCGGACGGCTCACGGCCACCGGCGTCACGGTTGCCGGACGAGTCGCAGCCACCATCTGGGTCGAACCGCCGCCTGCGGTCTGGACATTGAGCACCTGACCCGGTTGCAGCGCATAGGGGGCGCTCAGGTTGTTGCTCTGGGCCAGCGCCTGCGGCGTCATGCCGAACTGGCGGCCGATGCTGCTCAGGGTATCGCCGCGGCGCACCTCATAGGTACCGGCACTGCGGCTGCTGCCAACACTGGCGCTGGAGCCATCGAGTCGCAAACGCTGCCCCGGATAGATGTTGTAGGGCGGGCTGATGTTGTTGAGGCTGGCCAGCGACGGCACGTCGTTGCCGGAGTTGAAGGCGATGGAGTAGAGGGTATCGCCCCGCTTCACCACATAGCTGCCGCCCTGAATGGGGGCGCTGACCTGGGCACCGCTTTGGCGAGCAGGAATGGTCGAGACAAACTGCCCCTCATCAACACCATCTACCGGAGCTGCATTTTTACTGGATGAGCAGGCAAGCAGCAGCCATGACAACACCACGACACTGCTTCCTTGCCAAATACGCGAACGCATAATGGATCCTTAACGACTAAACCAGAAATAGGCCACCACGGCCAGACCAATACAGAGCCAACCGAGCACATCTACGTAGTGCATCAGTTTGCGTTCCATCTTCTCGCCACCCCAGCGCATCAGGCCCGCAACCAGGAAAAAGCGCATGCCACGACCGATGAGGGAGGTGATGATGAAGGGCAGCAGAGCCATTTGCAACAACCCTGCCGTCACGGTAAACACCTTGTAGGGGATAGGGGTGAAGCTGGCAATGAAAATGACCCAGATCCCCCACTGCTCAAACCAGTTGCGAGCGATTTCGATCTTGTCCTGATAACCCACAGACTCCACCAGTGGCAGCACGACCGGATCCCACAGGGCATAGCCAAGGGCATAGCCAAACAGGGCGCCCAGCACAGAGAAGACGGTAGCCAGCGTGGCGTAGTGCCACGCCTTGTGGGGCTTGGCGAGCGCCATCGGCGCCAGCATCACATCCACCGGGATCGGCCAGAATACCGACTCGATAAAAGCGGTGATGGAGAGATACCAGGGGGCATGCTTGTGGCGAGCCCACTGCATCACCAGTACGTACAAACGGGAAAACAACTTCACTCAACATCTCCGTCAATCAGGGGAACAAAACGTACCGGCTCCAGAATACGGCTGGTCAGCTGGGATCCGGATCGTTCGATCAGTTGCAGGGTCTGCTGGCTGTCACCCACGGGCAACACCAGTCGACCCCCTTCGGCCAGCTGATCGGTGAGCGCCGTCGGGATCTCGCTCGCCGCGGCCGTCACCAGAATGGCATCATAAGGCCCCTTGTTGGGCCACCCCAGCCAGCCGTTGCCGTGCTTGGCCGAGACATTGTGCAGATCGAGCTGGCGCAGTCGGCGTCGGGCCTGGAACTGCAGCGACTTGATCCGCTCCACGGTATACACATGCTCCACCAGATGGGCGAGGATCGCCGTCTGATAGCCCGAGCCAGTGCCAATCTCCAGCACATGGGCCGGATTGTTTTGCATCAGCAACTCGGTCATTCGCGCCACCATATAGGGCTGCGAAATGGTCTGGCCGTGGCCAATGGGCAGGGCGGTGTTGTCCCACGCCTTGTGCGCCATGGCCTCGTCCACAAACAGCTGGCGCGGCACTTTCGCGATGGTCGCCAGCACGCGAAAATCGCGAATATCCTGCGCAATGAGCTGATTTAACAGGCGCTGTACTATCACACCACCCTCATCCCTGCAGATCTAACCAGGCCCCCAGACCGGCGAGACTGTCATAGGCAGTCATGTCGATGGTCAGGGGGGTAATCGAGACATAGCCCTGCTCGATGGCAGCAAAATCGGTGCCTTCACCGGCATCCTGCTGGCTACCGGGAGGGCCGATCCAGTAGATGGGCTGGCCACGGGGATCCTCGGTGCAGATCACCGACTCCGCCCGGTGGCGATTGCCAAGGCGGGTGGTTTTGATCCCCTTGATCTGCTCAAGGGGCAAGTCCGGCACGTTGACGTTGAGGATCTGATCGGCAGGCAGGGGGTGTTTCATCAGCCCCTTCACCAGCAGGGCCGCATAGTGGGCAGCCGTGGCGAAGTGGGTCTTGCCTACCAGCGAGATGGCGATGGAGGGGTAGCCAAGATGGCGCCCCTCGGTGGCCGCGGCGACCGTGCCCGAGTAGATGACATCATCCCCCAGGTTGGCACCGTGGTTGATACCGGCCACCACCATGTCGGGTTCAGGGCGCACCAGCTCGTTGACCGCCAGATGCACGCAGTCGGTCGGCGTCCCCTTCACCGCATAGCTCTCGCACCCATTAAAGCCGTTTTCTGCGATGCGGGTAACCCGCAGCGGTACTTCCAGCGTCAGGGAGTGACTCGCGCCGCTGCGGTTGCGATCCGGTGCCACCACAATGACCTCGCCGCAGGCGCGCAGCGCCTCGCTGAGGGCACGAATGCCCTCGGCATGCACACCATCATCATTACTGACCAGAATTCGCATCGGTCTGATTCCTGAAACCGTGATCGGCCTCTTCGGCCTGCATTAACTCGCGCACCACGCTGGTGGCAAACGCGCCCGCCGGCAGGAAGAAGGAGAGGGTCAGCGCCTCGCCATCCAGCTGCCAGCTCATCTGCTCCGGCTTGAGCAGCAGCGGGCGCCTGTCCTGATCCAGCCCGGCCTTCTCCAGCCCGTCACACCAATCGCTGTAAGGGGCCAGCACGCCCAGTTCGAACTCGGCAGCGGCGCCCTGACTGGCCAAGCGGCCACGGCCCCACTGGGGGGCGGTGAGCTGCACGTCGCCGGAGGCAAGACGCGCTTCCAGCTCGGGGGTCACGCTCTCTTCGCTGAAGATGGAGTGGCTGCCCTTGAGCATCACGCAATCACCGGCCAGCAGCTGATGAGCCAGCCCCTGCTCGATACGGGCGCTGACAATGGCGTTGAACAGCATGCTGCGGGCGGCAGAGAGGTAGAGGGAGCGCTTGTTGCGATCCTTGATCCGCTTGCCGGCAAACATCGCCTTGGCCGCTTCCAGGTTGTTGCCATCGCGGCCAAAACGCTGCTCACCATAGTAATTGGGTACGCCCTGCCCGGCGATAGCTTGCAGGCGCGCTTCCAACCCGTCGGCCTGTTCCAGACCGGTGAGACGCAGGGTGAAGTGGTTGCCCTTGAGGTAGCCGACCCGCAGCTTCTTGTTGTGGCGCTTCACCTCGAGGATCCGGATGCTGTCGCTCTCGATAACCGACAAGTCCGGCTCGGCCTTGCCCGGCAGATGAATGCCAAACCACTGCTCGGTCACCGCGTGGCGATCCTTCAGGCCCGCCCAGGTCACCGCATTGCGGTTGACCCCGGCCGCATCGGCCAGCAGACCCGCTACCCAGGCGGTGTTTTCGCCGGTTTTGCGCACCCGGACGAAGATATGCTCCCCTTCCCCGCAAGGCTCGAAGCCGAGATCTTCATTGACCACGAAGTCGGCGGCCTCGGCCTTGAGGATACCGCGGGCAGTGGGCGCCCCGTGCAGATAGGCAAGTTGTTCCAGCATTATTGTTTCACCAGTAGGACGACGGCTTCGGTGGCGATCCCTTCCTTGCGCCCCGTAAACCCAAGCTGTTCGGTGGTGGTCGCCTTGACGTTCACCCGGTTTAAATCACATTGCAGATCGGCGGCCAGCACAGCACACATGGCGTCGATATGGGGGGCCATTTTGGGAGCCTGGGCGATGATGGTCACATCCAGGTTGCCGATGGCATACCCCGCCTTCTGTACCCGGGCAAAGACATCACGCAGCAGAATGCGACTGTCGATCCCCTTGAACTCGGCAGCGGTATCGGGGAAGTGGCGACCGATGTCACCGGCACCGATGGCCCCCAGCAGGGCATCGCTCACCGCGTGCAGCACCACATCGCCGTCAGAGTGGGCAACCAGCCCCTGCTCGTAGGGAACCGGCACGCCACCCAGCATGCAGGGGCCAACACCACCAAATTTATGAACATCAAAACCATGACCAATGCGCATCATCAGCGGCAACCTCCCAACATGCTGAAACCAACCCCATCAATTTTGTGTACGTCCACACCATGTCCAATCCGGATCATGCTAACTCCTTGTTCGGGCCTGTTTGTTCGAGACACTCTGCTCTGAACGGTCTGTTCTGACTGAGGGGCTTATGCCTGCTGGCTTAAAAACAGCCCCGCCAGCGACAAGTCTTCCGGCCGGGTCACTTTGATATTGTCGGCGCGCCCCTCCACCATCCGCACCGTGAATCCGGCCCGCTCCATGGCGGAGGCCTCGTCGGTGATGGAGGCGCCCAGCAGCAGCCCCTCTTCCAGCGCCCGCTTCAGCGCTCGGGTCGGGAACATCTGCGGCGTCAGGGCATGCCAGAGCTGCTCGCGCTCGACGGTGGCGATGATATTGCCCTCCCCATCGGAGCGCTTCATGGTATCGCGCACCCGACTGCCGAGAATGGCACCGCCGCAGTTCATGGCCGCGGCAATCAGCGCATCAAGATCGCCGTGAGTCAGGCAGGGGCGGGCCGCATCGTGCACCAGCACCCACACCCCTTGCGCCACATGGAGGCCATTGAGGACGGAAAAGGCGCGCTCGGCGCCTCCCTCTACCCGCACAATGCGCGGGTCGGCCGCCACGGGCAGGGCCTCGAACCAGCGGTCATGGGGCGCAAGCGCCACGATCACCTGGGCGATGGCCGGGTGGGAGAGCAGCCGCTCCAGGGTATGTTCGAGAATGGTTTTACCCGCCAGTTGCAGGTACTGCTTGGGGCAATCGGCCCCCATTCGGCTGCCGATACCGGCGGCAGGGACGATCGCCGTCAGGCCGGATACCCGGCTGGCATCAGTCATCGTAGGGTTCATCGTCCGGCGCTGTCTCTTTGTCTTTCTCTTTGGGGATGATCCGGTAGAAGGTCTCCCCCTGCTTGATGTAACCCAGATCGTTGCGCGACAACTCCTCGATGGCCTCGAGGCCAGAGGTGAGATCATCTATCTCGCGGTAAATGAGGTCGTTACGATCCTTGAGAGTCTGGTTGTCCCGCTGTTGCTGCGAGATGGCCTCCGACAGGTTCTGATAATCGGATAGCCCGTTCTTCCCCAGCCAGAGGTCATATTGCAGTCCCCCCAGCAGGAAGATCAGGATCAGGGTGAATAGCCGCATGCACTAGGTCTCCTTCAGGCGGCCTAGTGTCCCATATTCGGTGCCAAGACAAAAGAAAGCGAGCACCCGGGAGCCCCCGGCCGAACATAAAAAAGTGCCCAAGAGTGAATCAGATAGCACAAAGCCCCGCCAAACCGGTGCAAGGATGGCCAACCAGGGCGCTCCTTGTCCGGGGGCGGGGCTCTCAATCAGAAAGCGGTAAGGGGGATCAGTTCACCGCGACCGGCTCTCCCGCGCTCTCGGCCGGAGTGTTGTACTCCTCCTCGGCATCGCGGAAACGCTCCAGCATCGCTTTTGAGGGCGCTTCGCCAAGCAGACTGCCCACCACTATGGCCAGCAGTGCGAACAGGAAGCCCGGGATGATCTCATACAGCCCCAGCCAGCCGAACTGCTTCCAGACGATGACGGTGATGGCACCGACCAGCATGCCCGCCAGGGCGCCGTTGCGGGTCATTCGCGGCCAGAGCACCGAGAGCAGCACCACGGGGCCGAAGGCGGCACCGAAACCGGCCCAGGCGTAGCTCACCAGCCCCAGCACCCGGTTTTCCGGATTCATGGCGACGGCGATGGCAATCACCGCGATCAGCAGCACCATCAGGCGACCCACCCACACCAGCTCACGCTGGGAGGCGTTCTTGCGCAGGAACGGCTTGTAGAGATCCTCGGTGATGGCGCTGGAGCAGACCAGCAGCTGGCAGCTTAGAGTGCTCATCACCGCCGCCAGAATGGCGGAGAGCAGCACACCGGCGATCCAGGGGTTGAACAGGATCTTGGATAGCTCGATAAAGACCCGCTCCGGGTTGCCGGTCACTCCAGCCGCCACTTCCGGGAAGCGGGCGAAATAGGCCAGCCCGAAGAAGCCGATGGCCACCGCACCAGCGAGGCAGAACACCATCCAGGTCATGCTGATGCGACGGGCATTGGCCATGGAGTGGTGGGAATCCGCCGCCATGAAGCGGGCCAGAATGTGGGGCTGACCGAAGTAACCAAGGCCCCAGGCCATCAGCGAGACAATGGCGATCACATCCAGATTCTTGAACATGTCGAGGTTGGTGGCGCTCTTGGCGGCCACCTCGATCATGGCGCTGTCCACCCCGCCGACGGCGATGATGACGAAGACCGGGGTCAGGATCAGGGCGAAGATCATCAGGGTCGCCTGCACCGTGTCGGTCCAGCTCACCGCGAGGAAGCCGCCGAAGAAGGTGTAAGTGATGGTGGCGGCGGCACCGACCCAGAGGGCGGTGTTGTAATCCATGCCGAAGGTGCTCTCGAACAGACGGGCACCGGCCACCACGCCGGAGGCGCAATAGATGGTGAAGAAGAGCAGGATCACCAGCGCCGAGAGAATGCGCAGCACCTTGCTGTGATCTTCAAAGCGGTAGGTGAAATAGTCCGGCAGGGTCAGGGCGTTGCGGTTCTTCTCGGTATGTACCCGCAGGCGACCCGCTACCCAGCGCCAGTTGAGGTAGGCGCCGATGACCAGACCGATGGCGATCCAGCTCTCGGAGATGCCGCTGACGAAGACGGCGCCGGGCAGCCCCATCAGCAGCCAGCCGCTCATGTCGGAGGCACCGGCAGAGAGAGCGGTAACCCAGCTCCCCATTCGGCGGCCGCCCAGAATGTAGTCATCAAAGTTGCGGGTGGCGCGATAGGCGACGAAGCCGATCAACACCATTCCGAGGATATACACCAGGAAGGTGATTAACATGGGTGTGCTAGCTGTCATGCAAAACTCCGTTTTGTGTCATTTTCTGCCCGCTCTGGTGACGGGCTCATCCCTAAAAAACCGGCCTAGCTTAATCAGCCGTTCGCGCCAGCTCAACCACTTTTAACAAACACAAAACACAATAAAAACCTTTGCGCATCAAATCATCTGCCGCATCAAGAGGATGGCGCCAGATTTCCTGCCGTGGCCGTGACGGTCATCTCGCAGCGCCAGCCGCTACTGAGCGTTATGTTTTCACATTTTGTTACTATCCATTTTTTTACAAGCCAGCGCCCCGCTCCTACACTCCCCGCCCTGTCTCATCACACCAGTCAGAGGTCGGCACCATGTCATCTCATCTGTCACACCTGCGAACCCTCGCCCGCCGCCTTCATCCGGTGGAGGAGTCGGGTCATCTCATCCGACGGGCCAAGTATGTGGGGCGTCTCTGGCTCAATCCTGGCGCCCGCGCCCTCTATCGCCAGCAGCAGGAGCAACCGCTGCTGGCGCAGGCGATCAGCCGCTTCCCCGATATTCTGGAAAAGCCGATCCACCCCTATCGCCACAAGGGGCTCCGCAAGCGCCTGCGAGCCGGGCTTATCAGCGGCCACTACCAGCAGCTGGCACGTCAGCTGCCCAAGGCGCAACAACTGGCGATCTACAGCGGGCGCGGCCTGCTGCTGGCCCAGTGGCAGAGCGACAAGCTGACGGCCCCCCTCACCCTGCAACTGGATTACCAAACCCACATGGGCAAAGAGGGGGAGATGAGCCTGACCCTCAAGCTGGGTGACGCTGCGCTCTATTACATGGCCCTCAATCTGTGTCCCGCGCCAAACCCGACCCTCGAGATCTGTTCGCTGCAGGGCGGCAAGGGGCAGAGCGAGGAGATCAAGCTGGTCACCAAGGCGTGCGGCGGGCTGCGCCCCATGTCCCTGCTGGTCTATATGGCCGCCGAGCTGGCCCGGGGGCTGGCGTGCAAGAGCCTGCTCGGGATCCGCACCCAAAGCCACGTCTATCAGAGCAGCAAGCGCACCGCCGAGCGGGTCAAGTTCGACCTCGACGGCTTGTGGCAGGAGCATCAGGGCTGTGTGCTGGATGAGCTCTGGATGAGCCTGCCGCTGGAGGTGCCCCGCAAGACACTGGAGGAGATCCCCTCCCGCAAGCGGGCCAGCTACAAGGCGCGCTATCAGCTGCTCGATCTGCTCGGCAGCGAGCTGCAGGCAAATCTGCTGCGAAGCTGAGTCAACGCAGCAGAAACAAAAAGGGCGAACAGCTTGCTGTTCGCCCTTTGTCGTGACGGGGATTTGCCCTTAGCGGTTGATTGCCATCGGCATGCCGTTGCGCTGCTCCAGCGCTTGCTTAACCAGTTGGGAGTCGCTGTCTGCGTGGGCAATGAAGCGGGTCACCGCCGGGGTCATCGGCAGCGGTGCCGGTAGCTTGGAGTTGAACTCCTCTTCGCTGCGTGACAGCGGCTGGTGCACTTCCAGATAGCGGACGCCGTTGGGCTCGAGAGAGGCCTTGATCGGCTGGTTGACGAACTGGACGCGGGTACCGACCGGTACCTGCTTGAACAGGTAGGCGATGTCGTCGTTGCGCAGACGCACGCAACCGTGGCTCACCCGCAGGCCGATGCCGAAGTTGGCGTTGGTACCGTGGATGGCGTACATCTTGCCGATGTAGAGGGCAAACAGACCCATGGGGTTGTCCGGGCCGGCTGGCCATACCGCAGGCAGGCTCTCGCCACGGGCGGCATATTCGGCATGCATCTTGGCGGTCGGGGTCCAGGTCGGGCCCGCTTTCTTGCGCTGCACGCTGGTCACCCAGTTTTCCGGGGTGTCGGTGCCGAGCTGGCCGATGCCAATGGGCAGCACTTCCACCACTTTTTTACCCTTGGGGTAGTAGTAGAGGCGCATCTCGGCCACGTTCAGCACGATCCCTTCACGGGGTGCATCCGGCAGGATCAGTTGCTGGGGGATCACCAGCTTCTCGCCGGTCTGTACCAGCAGGGGATCCGCATCGGGGTTGGCTTCGGTCATGTTGGTGAGCCCCAGCTGGAATTTGGCCGCAATGGCCTCCAGCGGCTGGCCGTTCTCTTCGGCCGGAACCACATATTCCAGATTTTCCCCTACCAGACGGCTGTTGGCCGCAGGCAGAGCATATTCAACAGCGAAAACCGGCGCAGCGGTCAGCAGCAGGCTGTAGCAGAGTGTTGCCACACTATTGCGAAGGAGCTTCATAACTTTCCCATGATGATGACTTGAAGTGACGTCTCTGGGCTGGCAGCTGATCAAGAGGGGATCAGGGGCGCGAAGAGAAGGCCGCCATTTTTCTCCTCTGCACGGCAAATTTCAACTGACAAGTGGCGACGGGTCGATGATTAATATACGGTTTTTTCCGCGTCCCCGACCCGCCCCATTTCCCTGTTTATCCCCGTTGCCAGGCACGCATGTCGTAACCTGTGGGAGATTGATGCAACCGCAGATGAAATTGCTCAATGATGGCGAAGATATGGTCGAAAATATCGGCCTGAATCCCTTCGTAATCAGCCCATGCGGTGGTCGCGGTAAAGCAGTAAATTTCCAGCGGCAAACCGTCTGACGTGGGTGCCAGCTGGCGCACCATCAGGGTCATGTCCTTGCGAATGCCGGGGTGGGCGCGCAGGTAGGCATCCAGATAGGCGCGCAGGGTGCCAAGGTTGGTGAGGTGACGACCGTTGATGGGACAGCTCAGGGCATCGCTCAGCTGCTGATTGTAGGCACTCAGCTCCTGCTCCTTGCGGCTCAGATAGGGAGCCAGCAGTTGCGCCTGCTTGAGCTGCAACTGCTCATCGGCCGTCAGAAAACGCACGCTAGTCATGTCGATATTGACGCTGCGCTTGATGCGGCGGCCGCCGGACTCGGTCATCCCCTGCCAGTTCTTGAAAGAGTCGGAGATCAGGGCATAGGTGGGAATGGTGGTGATGGTCTTGTCCCAGTTCGACACTTTGACCGTGGTGAGGCCGATGTCGGTCACCTCGCCATCGGCGCCGTACTTGTCCATCTGCAGCCAGTCACCGACGCTCAGCATCCGGTTGGCGGAGAGCTGGATCCCCGCCACCAGCCCGAGGATGGGGTCTTTGAACACCAGCATCAGCACTGCGGTCATGGCACCCAGACCGCTGAACAGGAACAGCGGCGACTTGCCGAGCAGCAGGGCGATCATCAGGATGCCCACCAGAATGCTGCCTACCAGCTTGGCCCCCTGGAAGATGCCGCGCAGGGGCAAATCCCGACCAAGGCGGGTGTAACGGCTCACCGACAACAGGCAGTCGAGCAGGGCGAAGAAGGCCAGCAGCAGGAACAGCAAAATCCAGAGCTGGGCCACCATCTCGATAAGTTTCAGGCTATCCGATTGGCGGGGCAGCCAGATCTCCGCCTGACCGAGCAGCACGGCGCCCTGCAGCACGAAGGCGAGCCGGTTGAAGAGGCGCTGTTGCAGCTGGGGCGGCAGCCACACCTGCTTGGCCTTGCCGAGGATCCCCACCAGCCGGACCAGCAACACCCGGTGCAGCGCCATGTGCAGCAGCAACGAGGTGATGACGATAAAACCCAGCGCGATCACCAGCGCCATCAGGCTGGTCACTTCCACCCCAAGGCCCGACAACCAGTTAAAAAACGCCTCTTTCATTGCTCTCTCCCGAACCGGGCAGCCCGCTGGCTGCAAAAACAGTGGTGGTCAGGGTACCGCTCCCCTCCCCCATGTCAAATCGGTGAACGCCAGAAATGACAACGCCCGGCACAGGCCGGGCGTTGTTTCAAAGCGAGGCTGACTTAGCAGACCAGGCTCAGGGCATCGCGGGCGATGACCAGCTCTTCGTTGGTCGGGATCACCATGGCGCAACGGCTGTCGGCGGTAGTGATGCGGCCTTCGCCACCCAGTACCGCGGCGTTGTTGGCCTCTTTGTCCACCTTGAAACCGAACAGAGCCAGACGCGCCAGCACCATCTCGCGCACCATGGCGGCGTTCTCACCGATACCACCGGTAAAGACCACGGCGTCCAGACGACCGTCCATCGCAGCGGCATAGGCGCCGACATACTTGGCCACACGGTAGGTGAAGACATCCAGCGCACGCTTGGCACCGGCGTCGGTAGCGTAGTTGGTGGTGACGTAGCGGCAGTCGCTGCTCGCTTCGGTCATCCCCAGCAGACCGGACTCACGGGTCAGGGTGTGGTTGATCTGCTCCACGCTGTAACCGAGCTGGTCGTGCATGAAGAAGACCACGGCCGGATCGATATCACCGGAGCGGGTACCCATCGCCAGACCTTCCAGCGGAGTCAGCCCCATGGAGGTGTCAACGGATTCGCCGTTCTTGATGGCGCAGACAGAGGCACCGTTACCCAGGTGGCAGTTGATGATGTTCAGTTCATTCAACGGCTTGCCCAGCTCTTTCGCGGCTTCTTCCGCGATGTAGCGGTGAGAAGTACCGTGGGCACCGTAACGACGGATGCCGTGTTCGCGGTAGAGCTTGTGCGGCAGCGCATAGAGGTAGGCCTCTTGCGGCAGGGTCTGGTGGAAAGCGGTGTCGAAGACGGCCACGTTCTTCTCGGACAGCTGCGGGAACACTTTCAGCGCGGCGCGAATACCGATGAGGTGGGCCGGGTTGTGCAGCGGGGCGAACGGAATGGCGGCTTCGATACCGGCGATCACGCCGTCATCAATGCGCACGGAGCGGGAGAACTGCTCGCCACCGTGTACGATTCGGTGACCGATGGCCACCAGTTGCTCGGCAAGAGTCGGATCCTGCGGCAGGATGTGACCCACGATATGGTCTAGGGCCTCCTGGTGAGCGGCACCCGCTCCCAGCATGGCTTCGCCCTTGACCCCGTGGAGTTTCCATTTGATACGTGCATCATCCAGATTGAAGCATTCGGCCAGGCCGGACAGCATGTCCTCACCTGTTTCGGCGTCCATTACGGCAAATTTCAGGGAAGAGCTACCGCAGTTAAGGATCAATACCAACTTGCTCATTTTCTACATCTTCCTGTGCTTCGGCTTTATGCCGACAGTGTCGTGTCATCCAAAAGAGGATGGGATTCCCCTGCCGGGGGCTTATGGTCGCAGGAGGGTGCGTCCAATTTTTCAATTCTTGCTCTTGAAAGAGTCATCGCAACCTGTGGTGCGTATCACTGGTTTCAATTCTTGCTCTTGAAAGAGTGATCGCAACTTGTGGTGCGTATCACTGGCTTCAATGCTTGCGAGTCTCAACGCATCAGCTGCGCAGGGCTCGCCTCAATGGGAGTGCTCAGGCGATAGCCAGCAGATCCTTGTGTACCTTGACCACCAGCTTCTTCACCTTGGCAGGCTGGTTGAAGGTACAGAGCGGGCGGTGCAGCTCGCCCGGCCAGAAGATGGCGAAATCGCCCGGTTGCAGCGCCAGATAGCTGGTCTGCTCGTCATCGACAAACCAGAGGTCGGGATGGGGATGGTCGGCGCCGTCACTCACGTAGTCGTGGGGGCCCACACCTATCCACTCTTCACCGCATAGCAGCAACTGGATATCGAGATACTGCTCATGGAATTCGCCACGGCGATCCGCGGCTTGCTCGGTCAGATCCTCGCTCACCAGACAGAACAGGTTGAGGCCATCAATCTCGGTCTTGCCGAGCGGAGCGTCACCCCAGTACGCCACGCTCTTCACCACCTCGGCCATGATGCGGGCCAGCGGGGCGGGCAGCGGCGTCCGCTGCAGGGTGTTCAGGCTACCGGTGATCATGGCGTCTGTTTCCTGTTAGGTATATCTGGGCGGCATCTTTGCCAGCCAATGAAAAAGGACCTGTGACAGGTCCTTCAATAATGCCGTCTGCAATCCGTGCAAACCGATTTAGAGCTTTTGCTCATGTTCAGCTATATGGGCACTGTTACACACTCGTCAGCACCTTGCCAAGAGACATAATCCCATTTTCATAGTGATCGTACCAGCTGAAACCATATTATTCACCACCCTTTCCCCCTCGACTTTGACCAGACGCAAAAACGGGCGCATCAGCGCCCGTTTTTTTCGCAAAACCGTTTAACAACCGGTTTCATTCAAGCCTTTTTGGCGTTTTCCACCGGTTTGGCGTACATGGCCCGCCAGATCGCCTTGTGCTCTTCCGGCACCTCTGACTGACGAGTCAGGAAGGCCGCCTGTTCGATGGTATTGGCCTTGCCGGAGACATCGGCCGCCAGATAGTTGCTGGGGAACAGGTGGTAGCTGCTCCAGATCGCCTTGTCGATCAGCGCGGCCAGTTCGTCCGGATCGCTGAATCCCTCGGTGATCGGCGCGCCGAAGGAGACGTGTACCCGCCCCTTCATGCCGACGATACCGGCGACGATACTCTCGATATCCTCGAACTCGCCCTTCTCGTAGCTGCCGTTGACCGACTTCTCGTAGAGCTCGCGCGCCTTCGCCTTGTCGGTCGGGTCCAGCTCGTAGCTGATGCTGACCGGCACGATATTGAGGCTGCGCATGTAGTCGACGAAGTCGATCTTCTGCTTCTTGCCGTCGACGTAGAACATCTTGAGGATGGCGGGATCGGTCTTGTCATCGCCATTCTTGGCGCGCCCTTCCTTCTGGGCGATCCAGATGGAGTGACCTTCGTGGACCGAGTTGCCAATATAGGCAGACAACTCGCCGAGCGCCTTCATCATCTCCCGCGGCCCCTTGGCGGAGCGTTTGACGATAAAGCTCTTGTTGAGCTTCATCAGCTCGGTAGCGCAGGGTTTGCGCAGCAGGTTGTCACCGATGGCGATGCGCACGGTATCGAAACCGTGGGTGTGCAGCCCCCAGTTGACGAACGCCGGGTCCATGGCGATGTCTCTGTGGTTGGAGACAAACAGATAGCCCTGCTCTTTCTTCAGATGCTCGATCCCGGAGAAGGTCACCCCCTTGGTGGAGGTGGCGATCATGCGGGACATGTACCGGGTGACCCCCATCTGGACCTGATGCACAGTGGTCACTTTTGACCATTTGCGGCGCAGGAACAGGCGGATCATCGGGCGGATGGCCCAACCCAGCCAGCTCATCAGGGAACCGAAACGATACTTGGCGATGGCGCCGATAAATTCATCATCCTGGATCAGCCGTTCGATGGCTGCCGGCACTTCTTCATCGCGGTAGGGGCGAATATCCGCGAATCTATCTACTTCAGTCACAATGTCAGCCTTGCATGCTAGGAAACCGCAGCCAACCCGCGTTGGCCGGGGAAAATTCAGGGCGCAATTTTACACGCTTTTATGGCAAGGGGTATGAGACAAGCATGAATAGTGAGATCTGACCAGTTTATTAATCGGATGCCAGTGCCAGCGCGACCGCCGCTTCGGCATGGATGGCAGTGGTGTCGTAGAGCGGCACCGCCGCCCGGGCATCGCCCACCAGCAGGGCAATCTCGGTGCAGCCGAGGATCACCGCCTCGGCGCCAGCGGCTGCCAGCCCCTCGATAATCGCCAGATACTCGGCCCGCGACGATTCGCGGATCTCCCCCAGACAGAGCTCGTCATAGATGATCCTGTGTACCCGCTCCCGCCCGGCCTCATCGGGTACCAGCACCGCCAACCCGAAGCGATCCTGCAAGCGCCCCTTGTAAAAATCCTGCTCCATGGTGAAGCGGGTGCCGAGCAGGCCAACCCGGGTTATCCCGTCCGCCCGCAATTTGACCGCAGTGGCATCGGCGATATGGAGCAGCGGGATATCGATGGCCGCCTCAATCTCGGGGGCGACCTTGTGCATGGTGTTGGTGCCGATCAGCAAGAAATCGGCGCCGCCATCCTGCAACTTGCGCGCCTCCGCCGCCAGCTGACGGGCGGTAGCGGGCCAGTCACCGGCATGCTGCAACCGCTCGATACCGGCAAAGTCGACGCTATTGAGCAGCACCCGCGCCGAGTGCAAACCACCGAGCTGTGTCCGCACCCCGCGGTTGAGCGCCTGATAGTAACTGACGGTGGACTCCCAGCTCATGCCACCCAACAGACCGATACATTTCATAGGAACTCCTTTTATCCCAAGGGAGGGCTGAACCACGCCACCTTGCAGGCAAGGTCACGCGGGCGAGATAAAAAAGGCCCCGCAGGGCCAACAAGACAGCCGGTAAAGGCCCGGGTCAACCCTGGGCTAAATCCAGATCATCCCGACACAGGCGGCCGTCGCCAGCCCCATGCCAAGATTGAAACGCCGCCAACCCCGGGCGGTGCGAATGATTTGCCGCACCTGGGCACCAAAAAGCACCCAGAACGCCCCGGTGTAGAGGCCGGTAATAAAGAAGATCACCAGCACCCAGAGCGCGGAGGGCCAGTAAGCCTCCCCCGCCAGAGTGAAACCGCTGATGGCGGAGAGCGCCATCATCCACGCCTTGGGGTTGAGCAGTTGCAGCATGGCCCCCTGATGGGCGGGAATGAGCGGCCGGTTGCCCTCGGCCGGGCCGCTGGCGGTCGCCACCTTCCACGCCAGCCAGAGCAGATACGCCGAGCCGATAAGCTTGAGGCCGTCGTGCAGCAGCGGCACCTTCTCGAACACCACGCCAAGCCCCAGCGCGGTAGCGAGGATCATCAGATTGATCCCCCCGACCACCCCAACCAGCAGGGGAATCGTGCGGCGAAAACCCTGCGCCGCCCCGGCGCTGGTGAGCAACATATTGTTGGGCCCTGGCGTGCCGCAGGTAACCAGGGCAAACCCCGCCAGGGGCAGTAACCAGTTCAGATCCATCTCAACCTCTTGTCGATGCAACGCCCCCGTTATGGGGAAAGCCTTCTAATATGCAGAGCCAACCCCGTGGCGACAAGTCAGAAATGCCTCTTTCTCGGCCACCTCCCCCATCGGCGCAACACGGCTCAATACCAGAGCATCACCACGCAGAGCGCCGTCAGCAGACCGAGGGAGCCGTTGAGTCGGCGCCAACCCCGATCCGAGCAGATCCAGTTGCTCAGCTGATGGCCGAACAATACCCAGACAAAGCAGACCGGCAGGGCCACCAGTACAAACATGACCATCACTGCCAGCTGACTCGACCAGTAACTGGCGCCGGGCAGGCTGAACAGACTGATGGCGGAGATCCCCATCATCCACGCCTTGGGATTGAGGAACTGAAAGCCCAGCCCCTCCAGCATGGTTAGCGGACGGGCGCGCCGGGCCGGATCCCCCGGCGCCCCGGCCACCGCGATACGCCACGCCAGCCACAACAGATAGAGGCTGCCGAAGATCTGCAAACCGAGGCGCAACAAAGGCCAGCGCTCGAACAGCGGATAGAGCCCCAGCGCCAGCACCAGTTGCAGCACCGGCTGCCCCAACCCCACCCCGAGCAGATGTGGCAGGGTGCGACGCACCCCGAAGTTGGCACCGGAGGCCGTCAGCATCAGGTTGTTGGGCCCAGGCGTACCGCAGGTGAGTACGGCAAAACCGAACAGGGTGACATACCACTCCATCGTCATATTGTGACTCCTTGCTCGCCACATTGTATCGATACAATGTGTGCTATTTGGTTGTTATCAGGTTGAAATTCACGCTATATTGACAACAAATTTTGATCAATGGATTTATTGTCACCATGACAATCTGGACACCCGACCTTGCGGCCTTCGATGGCCCCCTCTACCTCAAGCTGGTCAAAGCGATCGAACAGGGGATCGTGAATGGCGAGCTGCCACCGCAGACCCGATTACCCACCCACCGATCCCTGGCGGATCGTCTAGGTGTCACCGTAGGCACCGTCACCCGCGCCTACAGCGAGGCGGAGCGGCGCGGCCTGCTGGCCGCCCGGGTGGGTCACGGCACCTGGGTCAAGGGAGCGAACACGGATCCCGCCAATGAGTGGGTGATCCGCCAGGAGGAGGGGCATCGCATCGAGCTGTGGCAGAACCTGCCGGTGCAGCTGGATCGGGCGGCCATCATTCGCCCCATGTTGGGGGAAGTGGCGGACGGGGATCTCAACGCTCTGCTCGGCTACGACAAGGAGGCGGGACGACCGGATCAGCGCCAGCAGTTCGTCAACTGGCTGGCGGAGCAAGGGGTGGCCTGCAGTGAGGATCGCCTGCTGTTCAGCCACGGCGCCCAGCACGGCATCATGCTGGCGCTACTGGCTACCAATTGCGTGGGAGAGACCATCCTGTGCGAGGGGCTGAGCTACCCCGGTATGCTGGGTAACGCTCGCCAGCTGAAGAATCAGGTGGTGGGACTGGCGATGGACGAGGAGGGGCTGCTGCCCGAGGCGCTGGACGCCGCCTGCCGTACCCGCCGGGCCAAGCTGCTCTACCTCACCCCGACCCTGCAAAACCCCACCACCGCCATCATGAGTCTGGCGCGGCGGGAGGCCATCGTCGCCATCGCCCGTCGCCACGATCTGCTGATCATCGAGGATGACGTCAACGGCCTGCTGCCCCAGCAACCTGTGATCCCTCTGGTCAATCTGGCGCCGGAGCGGGTCATCTATCTGGGTAGTCTGGCCAAGATCGCCTGCGGCGGCCTGCGGGTCGGCTTCGTGCTTACGCCCCCCGCCCTGCGCAGCGCCTTCGCCCAGACCATGCGGCTGTCGAGCTGGATGGTGAGCCCGCTGCTGATCGAGCTGGCCTGCAAAATGGTCAGTCAGCGCCAGATCATGCCGCTGGTCGAGCAGCAGCGAGAGATCCTCAAACGCCGTGGCGAACTGCTGCGCCACCTGCTGCCCGCCGCCCGCTGGCAGCCGGGCAGCATGCACGCCTGGCTGCCGCTGCCGGAGCCCTGGCGCAGCCAGCAGTTTGCTGCCGCCGCCGACGCCCTTGACGTTGGCGTGGCGAGCGGGGAACACTTCGCCGCCGGTCAGTTTGCCGCTCCGCAGGGGGTGCGCCTGAGCCTGAGCCAGCCCGCCACCGACGCCCGGGTCGGCGAAGGGCTGGCCCGTCTGGCTCAACTGCTGCAGGGGACGCCCCCCAGCAATCCCCTGCTATAGTCAGGGCCAACCGACCTGACCTTCACGCTTCATCGTCATAGCCAAGGAGATGCCGTGCCCCCCATCAGAGCCGCCCTGCTGCTTGCCACCCTGTTGTTGGGTGGCTGCGCCTCGTCAACGACCCACCAGCAGCTGGGGGCGGCACTCAATGGATTGGAAGGGGAGTTGCAACGGCTGGAAGAGGAGCTGGCGGCGATGAACGGCCTGCACTATCAAAAGGCGATCGATGCCCCGCTCAGTTTGCGCCGCGCACTCGGGGCGCCGCAGCCCACCCCAGAGGGGCTGGTGCCGGTAGCCAGCAAGCTGGAGGATGGGCCACTCCTTCACTATCAATACCGCCTGCCTGCGGGGATGGCGAGCCTGCCCCAGGACAACCTCTGCCAGCGCTACGAGTTCGAGCTGCGCCATCTTGGCCGCCTCGGCAAACTGGAATTGAGCTGGCTGGGGGAACAGGGCAAGGGGTCGCGGCTGATCCGCCAGAGCGACTGCCCCTTCGGGACGCAGATCCGCCCTCGGCAATAACAGGTTGCAGCCCTGATAGATGGCATAACCGATTGAAATAACAGCCCATAGTGCGCCCTCCACCACCCTGCTGACTACTGTCAGCTTTTCACTCAGCGAGTGCTGTGCCTATGTTCCTCTTGGGTCTACCATAATCAACCTAATGGTTTGCTCACAGGAAGTACCTGCATGACGATACTGCTGCTCGAAGAGGATCCCCTGCTCCGTAGCGCCATCACCCGGGAACTGACCGAACAGGGGGTGCCCGCCGACCGGATCCACTACCACAACCATCCAAACCACGAGCGCAGCGGCCTGCTGGCCCTGCTGCAACAGCACGCCTTCGACGCCATCATCTGTCAGCAGGACAAGCAGCAGGATCTTGACGGAGCCCGGCTGCTGCACGAAGCGCACTATCTCGGCCTGCTGCAACCCGGTTGCGTATTGCTGCTGCTCGATGCCGATCAGAGCGAGCAGGAGTTTCTCCCCTCGGATCTATACTTCTCCCTCTATCTGCCCCTCCCCTTCATGACCCAGCAGCTCACCGCGGTGCTCGGCCAGCTGGTGAAGTTAAGCAGCCTGACCCGCACGCTGGCCGCCCCCATTCTGCTGCGGGAGTGGCAACTGGCTACCGCCCTCTGTGAAGACCTGCTGTTTCAACGGGAGAATCGCTCGCTGACCCCCTGGCTGGATCGGCTCAAGGGCTATCTGCTGCTGCAATCAGCCGAGCGGATCACTGCCGCCCAGCACTATGCCCTCTGTGCCAACGAATATCAGGCGAGCTGGCCAAGGGCCGGGCTCTTCTACGCCATGCTGGGGCTCGGCAAATTGCAAAGCGCCCAGACCGACTTGCAGCGCCATCAGGCCAGCGTCTCGATGGCCACCCGGCTGGAGCTGCAACTCGCCAGCCAGCTGCATCAGCATCACTGGCTGGCGGCGTGGGAGACCATGGGAGAGCTGCTGCAGATCCGCCCCCATCAGCCGCGCTGGCATCAGCTGGCGATGTTGCTCGGGCTGGTGCTGCAAGATGAGGAGAAGGTGCTGGAGCAGGCCAACAGCCTGACCCTGCGCCACTTCAGCGAGCAGCGCGTCCGGCTCGCCATCGACAGCTTCATGCTCAATGCCAGTCTGGCGGTGCTGTGGCACGCCCCCTCCAGCAATCGGATCCGCTCCCTGCAACAGGAGTGGGAGCACCTCAAGCGCACCGTCCACCTGCAACCCCACGAATATGAGCTGCTGCAGGCGTTGATGCTGGGGCTGGATTACCGCTTCGACGAGGCGCTGATCCTGATTGCCCACCACCAGCCGGATGAGGGGAGCGACAACCACCTCACCCTGCTGCTCGGCTTTGCGGTCAGCCAGTTCTGCGGTTTGCCCCACCACGCCCAGCGCTACCTGACCCAGCTGACCCAATACCGCGTCAGGGTGGCGCCCCACCCGCTCACCCGCCAGCTGTTCCACCATCTGGTGGCCGAGCTGGGCCAGCGCCTGACGGCGAGAGAACAACGGCTGAGCGAACTGCGCCAGCTGCGCCACAAGGCTATGCAGGCCAGCCAGTATCAGACAGCCCTGCAAGCGGGCTTGCAGCTGCTGGAGGAGTTCCCCGCCCTGCCGGGCGATGCCTGGCAACTGCTGGAGCTGCTGCAACACTGCTGGCCAGCGGGTATGGCGGCCCCCAGAGTGGCGCTGCTGGTCGATACCCTGGAGCGGCGCCTCAAGCACAGCCCCGCGTTTCTCGATCAGCATGCCCGGCAGTACCAGCGCACCCTGCAGGAGATCCGCACCCATCTGCAGCCGCACCTCTCCGGCAGCGGCCCCTCCTGTCTTGTCGCAGGGCAGCCCGAGCCGTGATGATGCAGGCGCCGTACAAATCGGCATTATCGGCAAAGCCAACATAGAGAGAGGGGAGCCTTGGCTCCCCTCTCTCTATGTTGGTTCTCTGTCAGCTGATGACGATGAGCGTTGGGCTCAAACCAGCGCATCACTCTCCAGCGCCGCCTTGAGAAAATCTTTCCAGCTGATAATGCCGACCAGAGCGCCATTCTCCAGCACCGGCAGACAGGAGACCCCCTTCTCCAGCATCAGCTTGACGCCGTCGCGCACGGTGAGATGGGGAGCAATGGTGACGAGCTGACGACTCATGATCTGGTGGGCCCGCTTGTTGAGGGTTTCGGTATCGCGGCTCATCTCGGCTTCGGAGTCGAGATAGGGGCTGATGGCGCGGAACAGATCCCGATCCGAGATGACCCCCACCAGCTCCTCCTCTTCCAGCACCAGCAGGTGGCGAAAGTGGGCCTGCTCGAAGATATCCCTGATGACTCGGAGTCGATCATCCATTGAAACGGTGGCGACCCGGGTCGTCATAATATCCCTGATATGCATGCTAACCTCCCGTAACCAAACTGGTTTCTCTGTTATGGCATGTTTTTGCAGTGCCAGCCAGTGGCCAACCCTTCGCTACAGTGCAAATCAGCGTCATTTCACGTAAGATCCGCGCCAGTTTTTCTCCTCCATTTTGAGCAAGCAGATCCCACCCATGATAGTTGCCAGTCAAATCGAACTGATCCGCGGCGGCCGCAAGCTGCTGGACAACGCCTCCGCCACCATTCACCCGGGCCACAAAGTGGGTCTGGTGGGCAAAAACGGCTGTGGCAAGTCCACCTTTTTTGCACTGGTACGGGGCGAGCTGGCCATCGACAGCGGCACCTTCAGCCTGCCCACCGGCTGGCAGATTGCAGGCGTCGCGCAGGAGACACCGGCGCTCGACTGCTCCGCGCTCGAGTATGTGATCGACGGCGACAAGGAGTTCCGCTCGCTGGAAGCACAGCTGGTACAGGCCGAGCAGGATGACAATGGTCTGCTGGTGGCCGAGCTGCACGGTCGCCTCGATACCATAGGCGCCTACAGCATTCGCGCCCGCGCCGCCGAACTGCTGCACGGCCTCGGTTTCAGCGACAAGCAGCTCAGCTCGCCGGTACGCAGTTTCTCCGGTGGCTGGCGCATGCGTCTGAACCTCGCCCAGGCGCTGCTCTGCCGCTCCGATCTGCTGCTGCTCGATGAACCGACCAACCACCTGGATCTCGATGCGGTGATCTGGCTGGAGAAGTGGCTCAAGGGCTATCAGGGCACGCTGGTGCTGATCTCTCACGACCGCGATTTCCTCGATTCGGTCATCAGCCGCATCATCCATATCGAGAACGGCAAGCTCAACGAATACACCGGCGGCTACTCCGACTTCGAACTGCAGCGCGCCGAACATCTGGCCCAGCAGCAGTCCATGTACGAGAAGCAGCAGCGGGAGATGTCCCACATGCAGGCGTATGTGGATCGCTTCCGCTACAAGGCCTCCAAGGCCCGCCAGGCACAGAGCCGCCTGAAAGCGATGGAGCGGATGGAGAAGATCCTGCCCGCCCACGCCGACTCGGAATTCAGCTTCGAGTTTCGCGAGCCCTCGGCCCTGCCGACCCCGCTCATCGCCATGGAGAACCTCTCTGCCGGTTACGGTGACAAGGTGATCCTGGAGAAGATCAAACTCAATCTGGTACCGGGTTCGCGCATCGGTCTGCTCGGTCGCAACGGCGCCGGTAAATCCACCTTTATCAAGATGCTGTCGGGCTCCAACCCGCCGCTCTCCGGCAAGCTCGAAGTGAGCGCCGGGGTGAGCATCGGCTACTTCGCCCAGCATCAGCTGGAGACCCTGCGTCTCGATGATTCCCCGCTCGATCATCTGGCCCGCCTCGCGCCGGACAAGACCGAGCAGGAGCTGCGCAACTATCTGGGCAGCTTCGGTTTTCACGGAGACAAGGCGCTCGACAAGGTGGCGCCCTTCTCCGGTGGCGAAAAAGCGCGGCTGGTTCTGGCGCTGATCACCTGGCAAAAGCCGAACCTCCTGCTGCTGGATGAACCGACCAACCACCTGGATCTGGAGATGCGCCACGCCCTCACCATGGCGCTGCAAGGCTTCGAAGGGGCCATGGTAGTGGTCTCCCACGACCGTCACCTGCTGCGTACCACCACAGATGACTTCTATCTGGTACACGGTGGCCGGGTCGAGCCGTTCGACGGCGATCTGGACGACTACCACAAGTGGCTCGGCGAGCAGGAGAAAGAGGCCAACGCCAAACCGGCCGACGGCCCCGTCTCTGCCAACTCGGCAGTGGCGCGCAAGGATCAGAAGCGGCGCGAGGCGGAGTTCCGCCAGCAAACCCGTCCCCTGCGCCAGAAGCTGGAAAAGCTCGAAGCGAGCATGGAGAAACTGCAAGGCAAGCTTGGCGACATCGAGAGCCAACTGGCCGACCCAGCTATCTACGAAGAGAGCGCTAAAACCAAGCTCTCCGAGCTGCTCAAATCCCAAGGCCCCCTCAAGGAGCAGCTGGAAGAGGTAGAGCTGGAGTGGATGAGCCTCTCCGAAGAGCTGGAAACCATGGAGCAAGCCTTCTTTGCGTGACGAACAGCTGATGGCCAGCGAGCGGGTCGCGGTCCACGAATTGCCGACGCCGATCGGCTTCTGGCACTGGAGCGGCAAGGTCTATGGTGAGCGCAGCCAGGATTGGCTCACCGTGCAGGAGCAGGGGGGCAACGTCAATCTGGCGCTGCTGCTGCACCGGCTCGATCAACTCGGCATCGTGGTCGATCTCACCGACCTGCAACCAGCGCTGGTGCAAACCGAGGCGGTGCTAACCCCGTGGCGCGCCCTGCGCCAAAGCGCCAAGGCGCGACTCGACGAGCAGCAGTATCAGTCGATGCTAGCCCACGAACTGGAGCTGGAGCGGCTGCAACAGGGCGTCCTGTTGCAGACCCTGCGCAGCCTCTCCCTGTTTCGCGGCAACAGCCGCAATTTGTTGAACTATCTATCGTTACTGGGTGCCCAGCAGGGCCCCCTCAGAGATCTAATATGCTGAGCTATCGCCACGCCTTTCACGCCGGCAACCATGCCGACGTGCTGAAACACGCCGTTCAGGCCCTGATCATCGAGTCCCTCAAGAAGAAGGAGAAACCCTTCATCGTGCTGGACACCCATGCCGGTGGCGGTCTCTACGACCTGCGCGGCGACTGGTCCCAGAAGAAGGCCGAGTATGCCGATGGCATCGGCCGCCTGTGGGACGAGCGGGCCCAATGGTCTGCCATGGCCCCCTATCTCGGCATCATCGAAGAGATGAACAGCGATGGCGAGCTGCACTACTACCCCGGCTCGCCGGAGCTCTCCCGTCGCCTCACCCGCGAGCAGGACAAGCTGGCGCTGATGGAGCTGCACAACAACGAGGTCGAAGATCTGCGCGCCAATATGGGTTACGACCCTCGCGTGGCCGTGCACCACCGCGACGGCTTCGAGGGGCTGATCGCCCTGCTGCCGCCGACCCCGCGCCGCGGGCTGGTGCTGATCGACCCGCCCTATGAGCTCAAAGAAGATTACTTCGCCGTGGTCGACACCCTGAAAAAGGCGCAGAAACGCTGGGCGACCGGCATCTACGCCCTCTGGTATCCCATTCTGGGGGAAGAGGCGGACAAATCCCGCGACATGCTGCGCGCCATCAAGCGCGAAAACTTCGGCAACGTGCTGGTGGCCGAGCTGGAAGTGGCCGGTCAGACCAAGGATTGGGGCATGAACGGCTCAGGCATGCTGATCATCAGCCCGCCCTGGATGCTGGACGAGCAGATTGAAGCCTTCCTCAAACCGCTGTGTGCCAAGCTGGCGCAGGGCGCCGGCGCCCAGTACAAGGTGGAGTGGCTCAACAAGGCCGAAGGTTAATCCCCCGCCCCACAGCGACCACAAAGTTGAAACGCAAAGGCCCCATCACGGGGCTTTTTCTATTGGTGCGGCCGGTGTGCGCGGCAGCCTGAACCTGTGCGTCAACCGCAGCGCGCCCTATGAGCGGGCGGGCAGATCCTGTTTCAGCGCAACCAGCAACAGGGCCAGCAGGCCAAAGGGCGGAAACAGACAGAGCAGGGAGCAGATAAGGGTGATCAGCGCCGGATGCTCGCTCTTGCGGCGCGCCAGTCGCCAGGCGATGAGGCCGACAATGACCATCAGCAACGCAATGAACTGGCCAAGCAGGGTGGCATTGATATTCATGAAAGATCCTTTTTCATGGGCAAGTGTGAAAAACCTGTACTTTATCGCCTTGGCTGCGATTGGCAACCGCTGAACCGCACCGGCCACTCGCCCTTTGATAGGTTCTCTCTATTCTGGCAATAGATGAGAATAGTTTTCATTTAATCTCATTTCGGCAGATACTCTCATCATCAACAGAGGGAGCCGCCATCATGAAAAAGACCATCAGCTTTGCCATTCTGCACTTCGGTGTCGCCTTTACCGTGGCCTACCTGCTGACCGGTGAGCTGCTGACCGCCAGCCTGATCGCCCTGATCGAGCCCGCCGTCAACACGGTCGCCTTCTACTTTCATGACCTTGGCTGGCACAAGCTCAAGCCAAATCACAGCCTGCAGGCCAAGACCAGCAGCTTCGCGGTGGTCCACTTCTCGGTGGCCTTCGGGGTAGCCTTCCTGCTGAGCGGCGAGCTGCTCACCGGCGGCGTGATGGCGATGATCGAACCGGCCATCAACACAGTGGTGTTCTTCTTCCACGAGCGGTTGTGGCGCGCCCGCAGTCAGCAACTGGCGCTGGCCTGATCAACCGGGCAACCCGCCTCCCCCCTTTATCGCGGCCACAAAAAACCCGACATTCCGGCCAGGAGTGTCGGGTTTTTCCGTTTGGCAGCCATTCAGCAGTGCAAAATGCGCTCGGCGTCCCTGCTGCATTGCCCTGTAGAGTGTGCTGTAGTAGGCAGATATGCCCTCCTCATTGCTGGAATCTATCGATGAACAAGACCTTGCTTGCCACCCTGCTGTTTGCCCCTCTGCTGGCTAGCGCCGCAACCCCTTCCTTTGACTGCACCAAAGCCTCCGGGTCGGTCGAAACCCTGATCTGCAAGGATGCCGGACTGGCCGCCCTTGATAACGAACTGGCGGCCCTCTACCCCAAGGCGATTGCCGCGCTCTCTCCCGAACAGCTCAAGACAGAGCGCGCCATGCAGCGCGGCTGGATCAAGGGTCGCAACGACTGTTGGAAGGGACAGGATCTGCGCCAGTGTGTGGAAGATAACTACCTGCTGCGGATCACCGAACTGCAGATCAGCGGCGGCCAGCTGATGGTGCCGGCACCGGTCAACTACCAGTGCGGCAAGAACGTCACTCTCTCCACCTACTTCTATAACGATGCCAAGCTGCCCGCCGCGGTGATCAACCTGAGCGAGGGCAACAAGCAGCAGCAAGTGCTCGCCTATGAAGCTCCCAGCGCCAGCGGCGCCCGTTATGAAGGGCAAAACCTTACCTTCTTCACCAAGGGGGACGACGCCACGCTGGAGCGTTACGGCCAGCCAACCCTCACCTGCATGGAAAACCCAACCAAGGGCTGAGGCTCATAGGGGCGGCTCGTCTTGCCGCCCCACCTTGACTAGATAGCGATATCCAGCGGTTTTCCTTCCCGCACAATCCGCAACTTGAGCGACCCCGGCTTGCCGGTGCTGAGCAGTTCACGCACCTTGTCGATCTCGAGGGGACGATAAGCCACCCCGTTGATCTGCTCCAGAATGTCGCCGTTGGCCAGACCATAGGGGGCAAGATCCCGTTCGTCGCTGTAGTAGACCTGCAGATGCTTGCCATCAAAGCGCACCCCGATATTGCGCAGGATTGGCGGCACTTTGCGCGCCAGGCTGTCGGCGTCGTAGCAGAGCATCATCCGCCCGGGCATGATCGCAAAGCGATTGAAGCGGCTAACAAAATCCAGCCCCAGACCATACTGCTCATTGCTGTTTTCCGACACGCGCAGCTCACCGAGCTGGCGCTCATCAAAGTGCAGGCCGGTGAGGATATGTTCACGCCCCTCCACCATACCGCTGGCGTCCACCCCTTTGCGTGGCGTGGCATCTTCGCCAGAGATCGCCTTCTGGCTCGCCATAAAGTCGATAAAGGCATGATCGGCATAGCTCTGATCGGCCCCGGTATCCAGATACATACGCACGCTGCTCTCGCCGTGGGTCAGATACACTGCCGGGGAGCGGTTGTAGCTGTCTTCATAGCCGATGCAACGCTCGAACGTGGCTGCCGACGGTGCCGTCAGCGAAGCCGTGAGCTGATGCCTGTCGCGATCAAACACCCAGTTGAAACGGCGGATGGTGTCGATCCCGAGGATGCCATCGATACGGCTGCCAAGAGACTGGGAGAAAAGATCGAAATCAATAGTTGCCCACAGATCGCTGTCATCAATGGTGACCGACCCCACCGAGAAGGGCTGCGGCTCAACAAAGCCAAGCTGCTCGCTGCCCAGTTGGCTCGACACGCTGTTCACACTGGCAAAATCAGCCTGATAGGCCCTGGGCAATTCGCTTAAGGTCAGCGCCTTGAAGCGGCTGGCCAGACGACGATCGATAAAGGTGATACTGGCCCCGGTATCGAGCAAAAACTGGTACTGCTCACCTGCGATGGTGACGGGGATCAGGGGGGCACTTTCGTAATGCACGGTCAGCACCGGGCCGGGTGCATTGCGCTTGGTGGATGAATCCGGGGCTGTGCAGCCTTGGACGACGAACAGGGCCAACATGGCCAGCGCCACTTTGAACTGCGACTTCATAACTCTCCTTCCCGATAGCAGATGCCCCCGCGACGCCACCGCATAATGCTATCTTGTTGATTTATAGATAAATAAGCTGTTTGAGCGGGGAGCGCGGACAATAACAAAGAGTTTTATGCTGGTTCAAGCCAGATATAACCATGAATATTCTATGGCGATAGCTCAAGAATGGTTGTTCACGCTATGTCGGCGCGTCATCAATCGTGGGTGACATTTGATTAATTTATTGATCTTGCACAGAAATTCTCAATATTGAGCTTTCTCTCCACAGCGCCATGGTTAATATTGCCATTTGGCAACAATTGCCTCGTCGGAGTCTCCCATGAGCCATGCCAATCTCACCCCATTGGTTACAAAACAGCAGACTGGAGGCTGAAATTCAGGGGCGGTAGCCATGCCATATCTCGCCCGGTCCCTTTTTGATCCAAACAAACTGACCGGCAAGCCGCTGACTCATCCACAACATGCAAATCAAGGTGGTGTATGGAAACACAAACCCTGCATCGTGGTCGCTTGATCGACCATATCCAGCTGGTGGTCAAAGATCTGGTCGCCAGCCAGCGCTTTTACACGGCCATTCTCACCACCCTCGATATTCCGCTGGGCGGCACAGGTGAGGGCTACTTCTGGGCAGACGAACTGTTTGTCACCGCTGTCGATAGCCCCGCCGCGCTGGGGGTGTTGACCGGTCGCCACCATCTCGCCTTTCAGGCAAAAGATCGCGCCATGGTGGATCGTTTTTATCAGGCCGCACTCACCAATGGCGGCAAAGACAACGGCGTCCCCGGCGAGCGCAATTATCACCCCGGCTATTACGCAGCCTTTGTCCTCGACCCGGATGGCAATAATATCGAAGCGGTTTATCACGGTGAGGCAAAGCGTAGTGTGGAATCGGTGGAGATTCAGTTTTAGAAGAAGAATGAAACACTAGTGACGTGGCCGTTGCTGTGGTGCAATGATGCGCTACGCCTAGCAAAATAGTATTTCCATAATTTTTATTACGGCGCTTTACAGCATTCAAATCTATACGGAATTGCGCGATCAGTGCCGTATTCCATCTAACTACTGTGAAGCTAAAAGGAACATTAAAATGCATGAACAAGAAACGGATGATAATTGCGCATTACTTTGTTCAGATTGTTTTGAGGATGAAGGGCTTAGAATCGATTCATACAAAATTGGCCTTGAGTCATCAGAAAAATGCCCACAATGCAAAAGTAAAAGCGGAAAAAAACTTACTAAAGAGCTTATCTTGGGATTAGCTTGGCGTTTCTTTGTCAGTGGAACAACTATTCGCTGTGACTATGGCGCAGCGCCAGTAATTCAGACTAATGAGTATCACTATGGAAAAAGTGATATCCGACCATCGCCTTGGCTGGAAAGAGATATAACACTGATTGAAGATGCAGCTAAAATTGGTTTTTTTCACTACGGACCACGATTGTGGATGGTTGGCGAGGTTGAACCACTGAAGGATCTGCAACTAGATGGCAGTCGAGCGAGAATTATTCAGCGTGTAATCAAGGAGTATCCTGAGAGATTGATTCCTGGTGGAATGAAGTTTTATCGACTCAGAATTAACCCTAAAAATCCTGCTAATCATACCGAATATGACAGTCCTCCTATTGAGTTCTCGGGAAATGGACGTTTAGATTCTGTTGATTTATCAGTTATGTACGGTTCCCAGGATATTGATGTTTGCATACATGAATGCCGTGCTTCCACAGAGGATGAAATATATGTTGCAACGTTTGAAACCACTAGAGACCTACACCTTTTAGATCTGACTCATGTTTTAGAGGAGGATGTTACGGAGTTCGAAAGCTTAGATATGGCTATACATATGTTGTTTCTTGCCAAATCTCACTCTTATGAAATATCCAGAGATATAGCTAAGGCGGCACTGGCCGCTGGTTTTGATGGGGTTATTTACCCTTCATTTTTCAGTCTAATTAGAACAGGTGGCCACCCATTTGAAACGAGCTATGGCCTATCCTTACGACGTTACCACCCAGAGCGAGAAAAATATGCAAATGCTTTCACTGTAAAAAACTTCGCACTGTTTGGGTATCCCTTACAGTCCGGCTTGGTGAAAGTAAAATCTATCAATAGGCTTATAATTACCCAAGTCGGGTATCAAGGCCATTTTGGTCCAATAGAGTATTAAGTTAAAATCAAGCCCGTAGGTTCGATTAGCGAAGCGTAATCGGACGTTCGCGATAGAAATATTTCGTGATAGTACCAGTTGCCTTTAGAGACCAACTTTCACGCTGTCTCATTTTTCACCTGTATCTTTGCTGGCTAACCCCCGCGCCAAGGAGATAAATGAAGCCTGACTTAACCGGCACTCGGATTGTGCTGCGCACCATTGGCCCGCAGTATGCTGCCGATCTGTTCGAGATTTATGGCAATCCGCTGACCATGGAGTTTGCCTCTGATCCCTGCTTTACCTCTCCCGCCATGGTGGCGCAGATGATGGCGAGCGTGGTGCGGCTGGAGCACACGGGTGAGTCGCTGGAGTGGGCGATTGTCGAGCGGGAGGACAATAAGGTGATCGGCACCTGCGGCCTGCACAGTTTCAGCGAGGCGGGCCGCTGCTGCGAGGTGGGCTGCCTGCTCAATGCGGCCTATTGGCGCAGAGGGTTTATGTCGGAGGCGCTGGGATTGCTGTTCGCCCACGCCAGCATACTGGGAGTCACTCGCCTCACCGCAGATATCGATGCAGATAACGTCCGCTCTATCGCCCTGTTTGCAAAACTGGGCTTCAAGGCGCATGCAGGGCGCTATCAGCGCACGCTCCCCTTTATCTGACCCGAGACCAGAGGCACAACCCCCTCGCCTCTCAGGCCGTTTTGGCAATGTTCAGGCATAAAAAAACCGGAACCCAAGGGTTCCGGTTTTTTTCATTCCAGCCGAGGCTGGCAAACCAGCAAATTAAGCCTGGTTTTTAACTTCTTTCAGACCGCGGAAAGGAGCTTTGGCACCCAGAGCTTCTTCGATACGGATCAGCTGGTTGTACTTGGCAACACGGTCAGAACGGCTCATGGAACCGGTCTTGATCTGGCCAGCAGCGGTACCAACAGCCAGGTCGGCGATGGTAGCGTCTTCGGTCTCACCGGAGCGGTGGGAGATGACGGCAGTGTAGCCAGCGTCTTTGGCCATCTTGATGGCAGCCAGAGTTTCGGTCAGGGAACCGATCTGGTTGAACTTGATCAGGATGGAGTTGGCGATGCCGTTGTCGATACCACGCTTCAGGATCTTGGTGTTGGTTACGAACAGGTCGTCACCCACGATCTGGATTTTCTTGCCCAGTTCAGCAGTCTGGTAGGCGAAACCTTCCCAGTCAGATTCGTCCAGGCCATCTTCGATGGAGACGATCGGGAACTTGGTGGTCAGGTCAGCCAGGAAGTCGGAGAAACCGTTGGAGGTGAAGACACGACCTTCGCCTTTCAGGTTGTACTCTTTCTTCTCTGCGTCGTAGAACTCGGAAGCAGCGCAGTCCATAGCCAGGGTGATGTCGGTGCCCAGTTTGTAACCGGCAGCGGCAACGGCTTCAGCGATAACTTCCAGCGCTTCGGCGTTGGATTTCAGGTTCGGAGCGAAACCACCTTCGTCACCAACTGCAGTGTTGTAGCCCTTGGACTTCAGCACTTTGGCCAGGTTGTGGAACACTTCTGCGCCCATGCGAACGGCTTCTTTCAGGGTCTTGGCGCCAACCGGCTGGATCATGAACTCCTGGATGTCGACGTTGTTGTCGGCGTGCTCACCACCGTTGATGATGTTCATCATCGGCAGCGGCATGGAGTAAACACCCGGGGTGCCGTTCAGCTCGGCGATGTGGGCGTACAGCGGCATGCCTTTGGCAGCAGCGGCAGCTTTGGCGTTAGCCAGGGAAACAGCCAGGATGGCGTTGGCGCCGAACTTGGATTTGTTCTCGGTACCGTCGAGGTCGATCATGATCTGGTCAACGGTGGCCTGGTCCTTGGCATCTTTACCCAGCAGAGCTTGAGCGATCGGGCCGTTTACGGCTTCGATGGCTTTCAGCACGCCTTTACCCAGGAAACGGCTCTTGTCGCCGTCACGCAGTTCCAGCGCTTCGCGGGAACCGGTGGACGCGCCAGACGGAGCGGCTGCCATACCAACAAAACCACCTTCCAGGTGAACTTCGGCCTCAACGGTCGGGTTACCACGGGAGTCGATGATTTCACGACCGATCACTTTAACGATCTTGGACATGTGTATTTCCTCAGGTTTCGTAAAAAAACAACAAAAATATGCCAAAAAAAGCGGCTGTGGCACAGTGCCCCAACCGCATTTATTTTCAATTACTTCAAATTACGCTTCTGATACTCGCCTGCCGCCTTCACAAAACCGGCGAACAGAGCGTGGCCATCACGAGGAGTAGAGGTGAACTCCGGGTGGAACTGCGCAGCCACGAACCAGGGGTGATCCGGGATCTCGATGATTTCCACCAACTTCTTGTCGGCGGAGAGACCGGTCACTTTCAGACCTGCCGCTTCAATCTGCGGCAGCAGCTTGTTGTTGACTTCGTAACGGTGACGGTGACGCTCGTAAATGGTCGGGCTGCCGTACATCTGACGCACCTTGGAATCTTCGACCAGGTGGCAGAGCTGGGAACCCAGACGCATGGTACCGCCCAGATCGGACTTCTCGGTACGGGTCTCGACGTTGCCCTCTTCATCCACCCACTCGGTGATGAGGCCGACGACCGGATACGCGCAATCTTTCTTGAATTCGGAGGAGTGAGCCCCTTCCATACCCGCCACGTTGCGAGCGAATTCGATCATGGCAACCTGCATGCCGAGGCAGATACCCAGGTAGGGGATCTTGTTCTCGCGGGCATACTGGGCAGCCAGAATTTTGCCTTCCACACCGCGCTCACCGAAGCCACCCGGCACCAGGATAGCGTCCAGACCTTCCAGCAGCTCGGCGCCACGGGTCTCGATGTCCTGAGAGTCGATGTACTTGATGTTGACGGAGTGACGGGTCTTGAGACCACCGTGCTTGAGCGCCTCGTTGACGGACTTGTAAGCGTCCGGCAGGGAGACGTACTTGCCGACCATACCGATGGTCACTTCACCAGTCGGGTTGGCCTCTTCGTAAATAACCTGTTCCCACTCGGACAAGTCAGCCTCTTTGCACTCCAGACCGAAACGCTCGGTGAAGTAGGAGTCCAGATTCTGGGACTTGAGCAGTGCCGGGATCTTGTAGATGGAGTCGACGTCTTTCATGGAGATGACGGCGCGCTCGGGCACGTTGCAGAACAGGGCAATTTTGGCGCGCTCATTGGCCGGAATGGCACGGTCGGAGCGGCAGATCAGCACATCCGGCTGGATACCGATGGAGAGCAGCTCTTTAACGGAGTGCTGGGTCGGCTTGGTCTTCACTTCACCGGCTGCGGCCAGGTAAGGAACCAGCGTCAGGTGCATGAACATGGCGTTGTTGCGGCCCACTTCGGCAGCCAGCTGACGAATGGCTTCGAGGAACGGCAGGGACTCGATGTCACCCACGGTACCGCCTACTTCGACGATGGCAACCTGATGGCCTTCGGCACCGGCAATCACCCGCTCCTTGATGGCGTTGGTGATGTGCGGGATAACCTGAATGGTGGCGCCCAGATAGTCACCACGACGCTCTTTACGCAGTACGTCGGCGTAGATACGGCCGGTGGTAAAGTTGTTGCGACGGGTCATCTTGGTGCGGATGAAACGCTCGTAGTGGCCCAAATCCAGATCGGTTTCGGCCCCGTCCTCGGTTACGAACACTTCACCATGCTGGGTCGGGCTCATGGTGCCCGGATCCACGTTGATGTACGGGTCCAGTTTCATGATGGTCACATCCAGACCACGGGCTTCCAGAATGGCTGCCAGAGAAGCTGCGGCAATGCCTTTGCCGAGGGATGAAACAACGCCACCAGTAACAAAAATATATTTGGTCGTCATGCTGAACCTGAAAGAAGTTTAGGGAATTTTAAGGGGTGCTTCGGGGATGAAGCAGGACGGGGAAACAGTATACCAAAAACCCCTCTCCCAAACAATGAGCAAAAATCTATCAGGCTCACCGCCCCCCCATCTTGCGCCAAATCAACTTTGCTCGGTTTCCTTCGCCTTATCCCAAGCGGCATCGAGCTTTTCGAGGGTGCAATCGGTCATTTTCAAGCCTTCTGCGGCGATTATCTGCTCAACCTGACGAAAGCGACGTTCGAACTTGGCGTTGGCACCGCGCAGCACCTGCTCCGGATCCTTGCCCAGATGACGCACCAGATTGACGGTGGCAAACAACAGGTCGCCAAGCTCATCGCTTACCCGCGCCTCGTCCACATCGGCCATCAATGCCTCTTCCATCACCTCGTCGATCTCTTCGTGGATCTTGTCCACCACAGGCCCCAACGTCTTCCAGTCAAAACCGACGGTGGCACAGCGTTTCTGAATTTTGGCGGCGCGGGTCAGGGCAGGCAGCGCCTGCGGGATATCGTCCAGCACGCTCTCTTTGTCGAGGGCCGCTCGTTCTTTGGCTTTTTCCGCCTCCCAGTTCGCTTTTACCGCTTTCTCGTCGCCAAGGTCTACATCGGAAAAAACGTGGGGATGACGGCGAATGAGTTTTTCGCTCACCGTATCGACGATATCGGCGAAGTCGAACAAGCCCCGCTCTTTACCCAGCTGGGCGTAAAACACCACCTGAAACAGCAGGTCGCCCAACTCCCCTTTCAGCCCCTGCCAATCCTCGGTCTCGATGGCATCGGCCACCTCATAGGCCTCTTCCAGAGTGTGCGGCACTATGGTCTGGAAGTTCTGTTTCAGATCCCAGGGGCAGCCGTTTTGCGGATCGCGCAGACGAGCCATGATGTCGAGCAGTTGGGGCAGATCGTAACGTTGAGACATGAGATATTCGCTTTCAATTCGTTCAAAAAGGGTCATAAATACAGACCGGCCACTGGGGCCGGTCTGTTCGATATCAAAGCCGCTTGGCGCTGATCACGTCGTTAAGCTGACTGAGCTTGGCCAACGCCCGGTTGAAGGCGTTGATGTTGTAAATCTCCAGCTCCATGTCGATCTCGGCGGTCTGCTCGCGCACGTTGGAGCGTGAACGCACCCCCATCACATTGATCTTCTCGTTGGCCAGCACGGTAGTGATATCGCGCAGTAGGCCGGAGCGATCGTTGGAGATGATCCGGATGGTGAGGCCATAGCCGCCGGAGTAGTTCTCCCCCCACACCGCATCGATCAGCCGCTCCGGGTTGCGCCGTGACAGCTCCTTGAGCTGCTCACAATCTTCCCGGTGAATGGATACACCGCGCCCCATGGTGATAAAGCCCTGAATGGAGTCCCCCGGAATGGGCTGGCAGCAGCGGGCAATATGGGTCATCAGGTTGCCGACCCCTTCCACCACTATGTGATCCTTGGGCTTGTGGCGCATCGGCGCATTGGCCTTCTGCTCCAGCTTCTCCAGCAGGCGGCGATCTTCCTCTTCCGCCGTCGGCTTGTTGTAACAGGTGTCGAGATAGTTGAGCACCTGGTTGATGCGGATGTCGCCGCTGCCGATACCAGCCAGCAGATCGTCGGTGCTCTCCAGATTGAAGCGGCGCAGCATGTTGCCCTTGTCGATCTTGGACATGCTGAGGTTGTGGCGATCCAGCTCCTTCTCGAACAGCTCGCGACCGGCCACGATATTCTTGTCCCGATCCAGTTTTCTGAACCAGGTCGCCACCTTGGCCCGCGCACGGCTGGAGCGCAGGAAGCCGGCGTTGGGGTTCATCCAGTCGCGGCTCGGGTTCGGCTCTTTCTGGGTGATCACCTCCACCTGATCGCCGGTCTGCAGCGCATAGGTGAACGGCACGATGCGGCCGTCAATCTTCGCGCCGATGCAGCGGTGACCGATCATGCTGTGGACGTGATAGGCAAAATCGAGCGGGGTGGCGCCTGCCGGCAGGTCAATGACATCCCCTTTCGGGGTGAAGACGTAGACTCTGTCCTCGAACACCTGACTGCGCAGATCTTCCAGCAGGGAGCCGCTCTCGGAGAGATCCTCCTGCCAGGCGAGCAGCTTGCGCAGCCACTCGATCTTGTCTTCGAAGGTGTTGGCCTTGCCGCCAGCCTGTGCCCCTTCCTTGTAGCGCCAGTGCGCCGCGACGCCGAGCTCGGCATCCTGATGCATCTGGTCGGTACGGATCTGGATCTCGACCGTCTTGCCCTCAGGCCCCACCACTACGGTGTGGATCGACTGATAGCCGTTGGGTTTGGGGTTGGCGACATAGTCGTCAAACTCGCGGGGAATGTGGTGGAACTGGGTATGCACGATACCGAGCGCCGCATAGCAATCCTGCAACCGCTTGGTCACTACCCGCACCGCGCGCACGTCGAATAACTCGTTGAATTCGAGGTGCTTCTTCTGCATCTTGCGCCAGATGCTGTAGATGTGTTTCGGGCGACCGTACACCTCTGCGTCAACTCCCGCCTCTTTCAACCCATTACGCAGGGATTGCACAAACTCGCGGATGTAGCGCTCGCGGTCGAGCCGCTTCTCGTCGAGCTGCTTGGCGATCTGCTTGTAGGTATCCGGGTGCAGGTAACGGAAGGCGAGATCTTCCAGCTCCCACTTGAGCTGGCCGATGCCCAGACGGTTGGCGAGCGGCGCATAGATGTTGGTGATCTCCTGGGCCATCAGCACCCGGGTCTCTTCATCAGCCGTCTTCGCTTCCCGCAGGCAGGCGATCCGCTCCGCCAGCTTGATCACCACGGCGCGCACATCCTCGACCATAGCGAGCAACATGCGACGCACGTTGTCGACCTGCTCCGGCGAGGTTTCGCTGCGATGGAGAGTCTGCAGGGAGCGGATGGCCTCCATCTCCAGCACCCCTTCCACCAGCTTGGCGATCTTGGAGCCAAAGTCCTCGTCCATCCGCTCCTGGCTGATGAGACCGGCTTCGACGAAGGGGTAGATGATGGCGGCTTTGAGAGTGCCGATATCCATGCTGAGCATCTGCAGGATGCCCACCATTTCGATGCCGCGCACCAGCAGCTTGCTGGTCAGCGCCTCGTCACCGAGCGTCAGACAATACTGGTAGACGGTTCGCAGCTGATCCTTTTCACTGTCACTCAAGGAGAGCGAGCTGACCCACTCTTCCAGGGTGAAGTTGTCTTTCAAATGAATATCGCGAACCGCAACCATGGTATCAATCCTTTAAATTATCGGGCCGAAAGCTGTCACTTTCTCCCCTCATGAGATTGCCTCAAATGGGGATATCCAGCGCACTTTTCAAGGCATATTGTCCAGAAAGACAATAGAGTGCGCCAACAGGCCCTGCCGAACGACGAGGGTCTAGATTACCCCAATCACATCAGCTCAAACAGACGCAGACATGCCAGATTACATATCTGCATCGCCGTACTGATGAGTCATTTACTCCCGTTCAAACAGCGCCATGGACTCCAGATGACCGGTGTGAGGGAACATATCGAGCATGCCGAGGCGCACCAGACGGTAACCCCCTTTCACCAGTACCTGACTGTCCCGCGCCAGGGTGACCGGGTTACAGGAGACGTAGACCACCCGCTTGGGGGAAAGTTTCACGACGTGTCCCATCACTTCCAGCGCACCGGGGCGAGCCGGATCCAGCAGCACCAGATCAAACCCTTCCCGCGCCCAGGACATGCCGACGATGTCATCGCTCAGGTCAGCTTTGTAGAAACGGGCATTGGTGATGCCGTTGCGACGGGCGTTCTCTTCGGCCCGCTGCACCATGGCCAGTTCACCTTCGACACCCACCACTTCGCGAGCCTGACGGGCCAGCGGCAGGGTGAAGTTGCCGATGCCGCAGAAGAGATCGAGCACCTTGTCATCCTTGCTCGCCCCGAGCCATGTCAGCGCCTGCTCAACCATGCTCTGGTTGATGGGGCCGTTGACCTGAATGAAATCACCGGGAGCAAATGCAAGAGACAGGCCATCCAGCGAGTAGGATGGGGAAAATTGTTGCTGCAGCGCTTCGATGCGATCATCGGCCGCCTGCAGATAGAGGTCGATCCCCTGCGCTTTTGCAAACTCCACCAGCAGGGCGCGATCCGCCTCATTGGGGCGGCCGGTGTGGCGCAGCAGCATCATGATCCCCTGCTCCGCCTGGATAAGCTCCGCATGGCCCAGCTCGCGCTGGCTCTTGAGGCGATTGAGGCATTCACGCAGCGGGGCAATCAGCGCAGAGAGCGGCTCAGCCAGTACAGGGCAACTGTCGATCTCCACCAGATCGTTGCTGTTGCGACGGCGGAAACCGACCCGGGTGCAGCGACCGTTCTTGTCAAATTTGATGGCCAGACGACAGACCCGGCGATAGGCACGATCTTCACCGGTCAGTACCGGCTCCAGCGCAGGCGCCTTGATGTTGCCCAACCGCTCGAACAGGCTGACCAGTCCGGCCGCCTTGGCGGCTTGCTGATCGGCAACCGACATGTGCTGGGCACTGCAACCGCCGCACTCGCGATAATGGCTGCAAAAGGGAGCGATACGATTGGCCGCCGGGGTCACCACCTGTTGCAAGGCGGCGTGACCATACTGCTTTTTCTCTTCGGTGATGCGTGCCTTGACGGTCTCGCCGGGCAGTGCCCCTTCGACAAAGATCGCCTTGCCCTGATGGCGACCGATACCGACGCAGTGGTGATCGAGAGTGTCTATCGTAAATTCAATGCGTTGGAGCTGGGTGGACTTCTTTTGGGGCTTGAAAAACTGGGCCATAAAACTTGGTGCCTATAGGTGGCTATGTCATGATTGTGGAATCTGCTGCCGGGTATTGTCCCACAAGAATAATAGTATGACCAAATACGGCCACAGAGCCCGTGTATTGCCATCAACCCTATCGCCAACCCTGTTCACTGGTGGCCTGTTCGTATGACCAAATATGGCCTGAGAGCACGCGTTCTCGCCTTCACCATCCTGCCCACCCTGATCATCGGTGGCCTGATGGCCGGTTACTTCACCTTCCACCGCTACCAGCAGCTGGAAAACAACCTCATTGATCAGGGGATCAACATCATCGAACCGCTGGCGATCGCCAGTGAATACGGGATGACCCAGCACAGCCGAGAATCCCTCAAGCGGCTGATTGGCCTGACCCACCGCAAGAACTCCCCCTTCATCAAGTCCATCGCTGTCTTCACCCAGGACAACCAGCTGTTCGTCACCTCGAACTACCACCGGGATTTCACCCGGCTCAGGCTGCCCGATGGCGAGCCCATTCCGGATCTGACCAGCGTGACGTTTCAGGGGGATGACATCATTTTGCGCACCCCGATCCAGGCTGAAACCAGTCTGGATGGCTTCCCGCTGCCCAGCGATGTAGAGCCGCCGATGATCGGCTACATCTCGATGCAGATGGCGACCGACAGGGCCATGCTGCTGCAGTACCGCGACACCTTCTTTGCGGTGATCATGGTGCTCATCGGGGTGGCCTTCAGTACCCTGTTTGGCTTCCGGCTGGTCAAGAGCGTGACCCAACCCATCACCAACATGGTGCAGGCGGTGCACAAGATCAGGGAGGGGCGGCTCGATACCCGGGTCAGCGGCCAGCTCACCGGCGAGCTGGATATGCTGAAAAACGGCATCAACGCCATGGCCAAGGCGCTCTCCGAATATCACGAAGAGATGCAGCAGAATATCGATCAGGCCACCTCTGACCTGCGCGAAACCCTGGAGCAGATCGAGATCCAGAACGTCGAACTCGACATGGCCAAGAAACGGGCGCAAGAGGCGGCGCGGGTCAAGTCGGAGTTTCTGGCCAACATGTCCCACGAGCTTCGTACACCGCTCAACGGGGTCATCGGTTTTACCCGCCAGCTGCTGAAAACCAGCCTGACCCCGAGCCAGACCGACTACATGCAGACCATCGAGAAATCGGCGCGCAACCTGCTTGGCATCATCAACGACATCCTCGACTTCTCTAAGCTGGAAGCGGGCAAGCTGCAGCTGGAACATATCCCGTTCAGCCTGCGCGACACCCTCAACGAGACCATGCACCTGCTCGGCCCCAGCGCCCACGACAAGCAGCTGGAGCTCTCCCTGCGGGTGGATGCCGATGTGCCGGATTACCTCACCGGCGACCCCATGCGTCTGCAACAGGTGCTGACCAACCTCACCGGCAACGCCATCAAGTTCACCGAGCAGGGCAACGTGGATGTCCATATCGAGCAGACCGGCAGTGGCAACCACAAAGTGAGGCTCAACGTCCAGATCCGCGATACCGGCATCGGTATCTCCCAAGAGCAGCAACATCAGCTATTCCAGGCCTTCAATCAGGCCGACTCCTCCATCTCCCGCCGTTATGGCGGCACGGGCCTGGGCCTCGTCATCACCCAGAAGCTGGTGCAGCAGATGGGCGGCCAGATCCGCTTCGAATCGGAGCTCGGCAAAGGCTCCATCTTCTCGTTCAGTCTGGATGTGGAGGTCTCCCCCCTGCCCCAGACCGATCAACCGCCGCTGGATCGGATCCGTGGCAAACGGCTCTGGCTGCTGGAACCGGATCCCTTCGCGCAAGCCTCCCTGCTCGCCCTGCTGGCGGAGTGGCACCTCGACGTGCACCCACTGACCAGCGATGATCCCTGGCCCGAGATGAGCGAGCAGGAGATGGTGATCATCGGCAGCAGCACCCTGCATACGCCGCAGCAGGTGCTCGGCCGCCTCGACAAACTGAACGGCCAGCAGCAGAACACCATAGTGCTGCTCAGCAGCCACGAGCCGGCGCTCTATGAAGCTATGCTGGCCCATGGCGCCCAGCACTGTCTCTCCAAACCGGTCAACCACCGCAAGCTGCTGCACGCCCTGCTCTCGCCGGAATCGAGCCGCCAGAAGCTGCCCGCTCAGCCTGCGCCGCGCCAGTTGCAGCCGATCAAGGTGCTGGCGGTGGACGACAACGCCGCCAACCTCAAGCTGATCGCCGCCATGCTCAAGGAGATGGTGAGTCAGGTGGTGGTGTGCAAAAACGGCAAGGAGGCGGTCAAGCAGGCACAGAGCCAGCCGTTCGACATCATCTTCATGGATATCCAGATGCCGATCATGGATGGCATCAGCGCCACCCAGGCGATCCGCAACCAGTCCCTCAACACCACCACCCCGATCGTGGCGGTGACCGCCCACGCCATCCCCGGCGAACGGGAGCGGCTGATCCGGCAGGGGATGGACGACTATCTGGCCAAGCCCATCGACGAGAGCATGCTGGCCCAGCTCATCACCGACTTTGCCCATCGCCGCCACCAGAATAATGGTGCCCAACAGATCGACTGGGCACTGGCGGTGCGGCAGGCGGCAGGGAAAGAGCATCTCGCCAGAGAGATGCTGACCATGCTGCTGGCCAGTTTCGACGAGGTCGAGCCAGTGCTGGATAGCGCGCTGGCTGGCGAAATTGAAGATAGTGAAGTGCTGGCCCAGCTCCATCGCCTCAACGGCGGCTGTGCCTATTCCGGGGTGCCGGGACTGCAACGGCTGCTCTCCCAGCTGGAGCAACAGCTGCGTGACGGCGTGCCGGTCAGCGAGCTGGAACCCGAGCTGCTGGAGCTGCAAGATGCGCTGGAACTGGTGCGCCAGGAGGCGCCCCGCTATCTCGGCAGGGCTTGATGAGCTTGACCTGAACTGTAGCGGCCCCCGCTTTTTCTGACGTGAGGGCTGCCAGATGGTAAAGTTGCGCCGTTTACACAGGAGTCAGCATGACCAACAACGATATTCTGCGCCGTCTGCGCTACGCCCTCACCATCAGCAACGACCAGATGGTCGAGATGTTTGCCAAGGGCAACCTGACGGTCACTCACGCCCAGCTGCACAGCTGGTTGATGAAAGAGGCGGCGGAAGGTGAAGAGCAAGAGGCAGGCTATGTTGCCTGTCCCGACTCGGCCCTGAGCCAGTTCCTCGACGGTTTCATCATCGCCCGCCGCGGCGTGCGGGAAGATGCACCGGCCCAGGTGATCCCGAACCGGATCAACAACAACATGATCCTGCGCAAGCTGCGCATCGGTCTCAACTTCAAGGAAGAGGATATGCTCGGCACCCTCAAACTCGCCGACTTCAACCTCTCCAAGTCCGAGCTCAGTGCCCTGTTCCGCTCCAAGGATCACAAGCACTATCAGGATTGCGGGGATCAGATCCTGCGCAACTTCCTGATCGGCCTCACGGCCAAATACCGCGGCTAACCAGCCGCGCGACTGACCAGACAGAGCCTTCGACATGTGCCAGCGACTCACTCCTCCCACGCTCAGCAACCTGGCTGCAGCAGGGGGATGGCGCTGGCGCTGTCTTCTTCCCCTCTTCTTTCTACCACTGGTTCTACTGCTGAGCGCCTGTACCCCGTCCGAGTACCGGCTCTCGACCCGCTATCAGAGCGCCAACCAGAACGAGCGGATCGCCTTTCTGATCCTCCACTACACCGACGAAGATGATGCCAATTCCCTGCGCCTCTTGACCGAGCCGGAGCACAAGGTGAGCGCCCACTACCTGATCCCCCGCGACAGCCACGAAACACCGCTACCGGTCTATCAGCTGGTGCCGGACAGCGCGCGCGCCTGGCATGCGGGACGCAGCCGTTGGCACCAATATGCCGGGCTCAATGCCAGCTCCCTTGGCATCGAGATCGTCAACCTCGGCTATCCAGCGGAAGATGAGTCGCTGGCCCCCGATGCCCGCCGCTGGCAACCCTATACCCCGCAGCAGATTGCTGCCGTCGGCGCACTCAGCCGGGAGCTGGCCGCCCGCTACCAGATTCCACCGACCCAGGTGCTGGGCCACAGCGATGTCGCCCCCGAGCGCAAGCAGGATCCCGGCCCTCACTTCCCCTGGCGCCAGCTCTATCTGACGTACGGAGTCGGCGCCTGGCCAGATGAAGGTCGGGTGGCCGAGTTACTGGCCAGCCCCTTGCCCGATTGGGATGCAGCCATGTGGCAACAGCAACTGGCCCGCTATGGCTATGGCCTGCCCCAGACTGGCCAGTGGGATGAGCAGAGCCGCGCCGTCATGGGCGCCTTTCAGCTCCACTTTCGCGCCAGCAGGGTCGATAGCAAACCGGACCGCGAGTGTCAGGCCATCCTGATGGCGCTGCTCGAAAAATACTTCCCCTAATACTCATCCATTGCCCCTGTTGCTGCGCACTGTTTGATAGCCTTTAGCTATCAAACAGTTAGGCACAAGCAATTGTCCCTGCATTTTGCAAGGCGTTACTCTGACTGCGTTCCGAAAGAGAATTTCAAACCGATTTCCAAATCTGGAGGTGAATGATGAAAAGCCCGATTGGTCTTGATACTGCTCAATCACAAGCCCTGGCAGCCGAGTTGAACAAATTGCTGGCCAGCTACCAGATCCTCTACATGAACGTGCGCGGCTTCCACTGGAATATCCGTGGCAACCAGTTCTTCGAACTGCACCTGAAATTTGAAGAGATTTACAACGACCTGCTGCTGAAAGTCGATGCACTGGCCGAGCGGATCCTGACCCTGGATGGCGTGCCCATGCACAGCTTCAGCGACTATCTGAAAGTCTCTGCCATCCCCGAGCAAAAAGGGCTGCACGATGGCCGCGCCTGTGTCGAATCCCTGCTGGATAGCTTCCGTGAACTGCTGGTCGCCCAGCGCCGCATTCTGGGTCAAGCCGCCGAAGCCGGTGATGAGGGCACAGCCTCCATCCTCTCCGACTATGTGCAGCAGCAGGAAAAACTGGTCTGGATGCTGCGCGCTTATCTGGCCTGATAGTGAACCAAGCCGACTACAGCGTACGTATGCTGGCTTGAGTAAGTACCGGGCCGAAAGCTCCTGACCAGACCACGGCCCAATCCGTCTGATTGTTATGTTCTGTTGCAAACCTGAGTTGTCTCTCCTTTTATCCACCCGCTTGCCGCCCTGTTTGGGCGGCTTTTTTTGTTTTTGATCTGCATCAAGGGAATCTTAATTGGCAAATTGAATGCCTATTAAGTTTTTCGCGAGAGGAATAGAATCGCCACAAAACAGACAACTGAAATGTCCAATTAGGAGAGACATGATGTTTTGTGTGCAATGTGAACAGACAATTCGTACCCCGGCAGGCAACGGCTGTGCCTACGCACAAGGTATGTGCGGCAAGACGGCTGAAACCTCGGATCTGCAGGATGTGCTGATCTACACCCTGCAGGGGCTCAGCGCCTGGGCGCTGGCCGCCCGCGAGCAGGGCATCATCGACCGCGAGATCGATGCCTTCGTGCCCAAGGCCTTCTTCGCTACCCTCACCAACGTCAACTTCGATTCCGCCCGTATCGTGGCGTACGTCAATCAGGCCCTCGCCTATCGCCAGCAGTTGGCCGATCGTCTGACCGCCATGGCGGTGCAGGTCAACGACTTGCCACAGTCCGCTTACTTCGAACCCGGTGCCGAACTGCTGGAACAACTTGCCCATGCCGCGCCAGCCGCCCCCAATCGGGGCAAGAGCGAGGTGAACGAGGACATCATGGGGCTGCGTCTGCTCTGTCTCTACGGCCTCAAGGGCGCCGCTGCCTACATGGAGCACGCCCGGGTGCTGGATCAGCAGAGTGACGAGGTGGCCGCCGAATTCCACCGCATCATGAGCTGGCTCAGCACAGACCCGAGCGAAATGGGTCGGCTATTCAGCTGTGCCATGGAGATCGGTCAGCTCAACTTCAAAATCATGGAGATGCTGGATCTCGGTGAAACCAGCGCCTTCGGTCATCCGGAGCCGACCCAGGTACGCGTAACCCCCATCCCCGGCAAGTGCATTCTGGTCTCCGGCCACGACATGATGGATCTCAAACTCATTCTGGAGCAGACCAAGGGGACCGGCATTCATGTCTACACCCACGGCGAGATGCTGCCCGCGCTGGCCTACCCCTTCTTCAAACAGTACCCCCATCTGGTGGGCAACTACGGCTCCGCCTGGCAGAACCAGCAGAAGGAGTTTGCCAACTTCCCGGGCGCGGTGGTGATGACCTCCAACTGCATCATCGACCCGAATGTGGGCAACTACTCGGATCGTATCTTCACCCGCTCCATCGTCGGCTGGCCGGGCGTCACCCATCTGGAGGGAGATGATTTCTCCGCAGTGATCGCCAAGGCCCAAGCGCTGGAAGGCTTCAAGCACACCGAGCTCGAGCACTTCATCACCATCGGCTTTGCCCGCAACGCTCTGATGCAGGCAGCACCCGCGGTGATCGAGAAGGTCAAAGCCGGGGAGATCAGCCACTTTTTCCTGGTGGGTGGCTGTGACGGCGACAAGGCCGAGCGCGCCTACTTCACCGAGTTTGCCAAGGCGGCGCCGCGCGACAGCCTGCTGCTCACGCTGGGCTGCGGCAAGTACAAGTTCAACAAGCTCGACTTTGGCGACATCGGCGGCATTCCGCGTCTGCTGGACGTGGGTCAGTGCAACGATGCCTATTCCGCCATCCAGTTGGCGCTGGCACTCTCCGAGGCGTTCGAGTGCGGGGTCAACGATCTGCCGCTGACGCTGGTGCTCTCCTGGTTCGAGCAAAAAGCCATCGTCATTCTGCTCACCCTGCTCTCCCTCGGGGTGAAGGACATTCGTACCGGGCCGACCGCCCCCGCCTTCCTCACCCCGGCGCTGCTCAAGGTGCTGGAGGAGCAATTTGGCCTGAAAGGGACCACCACGGCCGAGGCTGACTTGGCCGAGATCCTGGCGGCCTGATCGGCACCTCATGTTGTAAGCGTTTGGCGAGCCGCCCGGCTCGCCTTTTTTCTGGATCCGGCTTTTTCACCAGACGTTTTTCGAACCGTTTAAAACCTAAGGAGCCTTGTGATGACCTCTCTCACGCTCACCTGCATTGGCCGCCAACAGAACACCCACGACGTCGTGAGCTGGCAGCTGGCGCCGCTTTCCGGCAGCCTCCCTCCCGTGCTGGCTGGCCAGTGCATCACCCTGCATACCGAGATAGACGGCCAGCCTGAGTGCCGCGCCTATACCCTCTCCTCCAGCCCGCAGGATGCATGCTGGCAAGTGACTATCAAGGATGTGGGACGGGTCTCTCGCCATCTGCACCAGACCCTGCAAGTGGGCGACGAGATCCGGGTGGATGGTCCCTTTGGCGATTTCAACCTGACCAACCTCCCTTGCAAACGGCCACTGCTGCTCAGTGCCGGTTCCGGCATCACCCCCATGTGGGCCATGCTGCGGGACGAGCTCGCCAAACGGCCGGATGCCGATATCCGCTTTATCCATAGCACCCGCTCGCCAGCAGATGTGATCTTCGCAGATGACTTGGCTGCATTGGCCGAAGCGCACCCCGGTGTACGCCATGCCCTGATACTGGAAGGGGCCCCAGCAGATCACCCCTGGATTGGCAGGCTCACCCCCGCCATGCTGGCCGAACTGGCCCCAGATCTGCGCGAACGCCATGTCTATCTCTGTGGCCCGGCCCCCTATATGGCGGCGGTCAGGACCATGCTGACGGAGCTGGGATTGCCGCCGGAGCAACTGCATCAGGAGTCCTTTGGCCTTCCTCCAGCAGAGCCCGCCACGACCACCAACGATCACTTCTGGCTGACCCTGAAAAAGAGCGGAAAAAAGGTGAAAATCCTGCCGGGTCAGACCCTGCTGGCGGCGCTGGAAGCTGCAGGCGAAACCATAATGGCGGCTTGTCGCGCCGGGGTATGTGGCAGCTGTCGTTGCACCACCACAGGTGACATCGAGCGCCAGAGCGTGATGACCCTGAGTGCTCAGGATCTGGAGAGCGGCGTTGCTCTGGCCTGCTCCTGCACCGCAAAAGGGGATATCGGCCTCGATTATTGAGGCGTGGTGAAGGCTTTTGTGAGGTGCGGTGAAAGCGTCATCGGTATCCCAACCTTTTCCCAAGTAGACAGGGGCGCTAGACTCTGCCCCAGTTTCACCAGAACACGGGATAAAAAATGACAATACTGGTCACAGGGGGCGCCGGCTATATCGGCTCCCATACCCTGGTTGAACTCTTGAACGTCGGGCAGCAGGTCGTGGTACTCGACAACCTCTCCAACTCCTCACCGGAGTCACTCAAGCGAGTCGAGCAGATTACCGGCAAGCCGGTCACCTTCGTCGAAGGGGATGTGCTGGACAGAGCCTGCCTGCAGCAGCTGTTCGCCAACCACCAGATCGAATCGGTCATTCACTTCGCCGGTCTCAAGGCGGTCGGGGAGTCGAGCCAGATCCCGCTCACCTACTACCAGAACAACATCAGCGGCACTCTGGTGCTGTGCGAAGAGATGGCCAGGGCTGGCGTTTTCCGGCTGGTATTCAGCTCCTCGGCCACCGTCTATGGCGATCCCGCCTCGGTACCGCTGCGGGAAGATTTCCCCACCAGCGCCACCAACCCCTATGGTCGCTCCAAGCTGATGGTGGAGGAGATCCTCCGTGATCTCGCCAAATCCGATCCCCGCTGGGCTATCGTGCTGCTGCGTTACTTCAACCCGGTCGGCGCCCACGAGAGCGGCCTGATTGGTGAAGATCCCAACGGCATCCCCAACAACCTGTTGCCCTATATCAGCCAGGTGGGTGTCGGCAAGCTCAAGGAGCTGGGGGTATTTGGCAACGACTACCCGACCCCGGATGGCACCGGCGTACGTGACTACATCCATGTGGTGGATCTCGCCATCGGCCACCTGAAAGCACTGGCGCGCATCAAGAGCGACACCGGCGTCTTCACCTACAACCTGGGCACAGGTCAGGGCTACTCGGTACTGGAGATGGTCAAGGCGTTTGAAGCGGCCAGCGGCCGACCCATTCCCTACCAGATCAAACCCCGTCGCCCGGGCGACATCGCCGAGTGCTGGGCAGAGCCGACGCTGGCCCGTGCCGAGCTGGGTTGGCAGGCAGAGCGCGGTCTGGAGCAGATGATGGTCGATACCTGGCGCTGGCAAAGCAACAACCCGAACGGCTATCAAGGCTGATCTCTCGCGGGTGGATAACAAAACGCCCCGACATTTTCATGTCGGGGCGTTTTATTTTGCGACGTTCAATCAGTGGGTCTGACTGCGCAGCAGCGGCACACGGGCCAATCGGGGGGCAATGCGCTCTATCAGCCGATCCGCCAGCGGGGTCAACAGCAGCCAGGGCAGACAGAGGGTCGCCAGCCCCAGCGCGCCGACGTAGACATCGGTAAACCAGTGGGCGCCAGCCAGAATGCGCGGCGCGGAAAAGATCGGCACCATCAGCAATGCGGTGACTCCCGCCCAGCGCGGCAGATAACGCAAGGCGTAGCCGGCGAAGATCATCAGAAACAGGGCGTGATCCCCGGGGAAGCTGTCACCGGAAGAGTCCTTGGTCGGAATAGCACTGATCTGGGTCACCCGCAGCGCATCGGCCACCATCAGGGTCGGGCTGGGTCGCTCAACTGGCAACCTGTGACCAAACTGGTTAATCACCAGAGCACTCAGCAACATCACAATACCCATCGCCACAAGTTGGCGACGACCTGCCAAATCCCGGGCGAAGAAGCAACGGGCCAGGATCAGCCCCATACAGGCCAACACCGCCAGATCGAACAGCCGGTTATTGGTGATGGCCACCAGATCGGCCCACAAAGGCGACTGGCCGAGCCAGCCGTTAACGGTATGAAAAATCGCGAGGTCCCACTGATCCCAGGGACCGTGAGCGGGCAGCGCAGCCCAACTGATGGCCACCAGACCACCGACCAGATAGCAAAGCAGGAACTTGCCCATGGGGACTCTCCTTTGGAAAAGGGCGATATCGTAAAACTGTAGCGTGCGTCACAAAACCGAAGAATTGTAAGAAAGTGCGACACAATATCAAGTCTCAAATAAAGCCTGCCAGCCCATTCCAATCTCGCATATCCCAACAGCGCCAAGATTTATGCCTCCGGTGCTGCATCTGTGGGCCTCTCACCATGAGTGCGGCTTGTGCCACCACCGCAACACCCCCTAGAATGCGCACTTCCCTTTACTGCGAAAGGAAGCGGTATGCATATTCACATTCTCGGGATCTGCGGCACCTTTATGGGTGGTCTGGCGGTGTTGGCAAAACAGCTTGGTTACCGGGTGACCGGTTCGGATGCCAATGTCTATCCCCCCATGAGTACCCAGCTCGAGCAACAGGGCATTGAACTGACCGAAGGCTATGACCCCTCCCAACTCGATCCGGCGCCGGATCTGGTGGTGATCGGCAACGCCATGAGCCGCGGCAACCCCTGTGTTGAATATGTGCTGGACCGCAATTTGCCCTACATCTCCGGCCCCCAGTGGCTGCTGGAGCACGTGCTGCAGGATCGCTGGGTGCTGGCCGTAGCCGGCACCCACGGCAAGACCACCACCGCCAGCATGCTGGCCTGGGTGCTGGAGTACGCCAAGCTGGAGCCCGGTTTCCTCATTGGCGGCGTACCGGGCAACTTCCCGGTCTCCGCCCGTCTCGGCTCCGCCCCCTTCTTCGTCATCGAAGCGGACGAGTATGACTGCGCCTTCTTCGACAAACGCTCCAAGTTCGTCCACTACCACCCGCGCACCCTGGTGATGAACAATCTGGAGTTCGACCACGCGGACATCTTCCCGGATCTCGCCGCGATCCAGCGCCAGTTCCACCACCTGATGCGCACCGTGCCGAGCAACGGCCGGGTGCTGTTCCCGCAAGCCGATGACAACCTCACCGCCGTGCGCAAGATGGGCTGCTGGAGCGAAGTGGAGCTGGTAGGTCAGGACGACGCCAAGTGGAAAGCTGTCAAGCTGGCCGATGACGGCTCCGCCTTCGAGGTGTGGCTGGATGGTGAAAAACAGGGCGAGGTGCACTGGGAGTGCATCGGCGAGCACAACGTCAACAATGGCCTGATGGCCATCGCTGCTGCCCGCCACTCCGGTGTCATGGTGGAGCATGGCATCGCAGCCCTCTGCCAATTCAAATCCCCCAAGCGGCGGATGGAGCTCAAGGGTGAGGTAGCGGGCATCAGCGTCTATGACGACTTCGCCCACCACCCCACCGCCATCGAGACCACCCTCGGCGGCCTGCGCGCCAAAGTGGGCAAGGCCCGCATCCTGGCAGTGCTGGAGCCACGCTCCAACACCATGAAGCTGGGGGTACACAAGGAGGAGCTGGCTGGCTGCTTCGATGGCGCCGACGAGGTGTTCTTCTTCCAACCCCCCAACATCGGCTGGGATCTCGGCGAGGTGACGGCCCATATGACCCGACCGGCCAAGGTATTCAACGATCTGGAGACCCTGATCAACCGGCTGGTGGCCGAGAGCCGCGATGGCGACCATATTCTGATCATGAGCAACGGCGGCTTCGGTGGCATTCATGACAAGCTGATCGCCCGCCTCAAGGATTACCACGGCGAACTATGAACAAAGCGATCACCCTGGCGCTGACCGGCGCCTCCGGCGCCCCCTACGCCCTGCGCCTGCTCCAGTGTCTGGTGCAGGCGGACTATCGGATCTACCTGCTCGCCTCATCGGCGGCTCGTGTGGTACTCAAGACCGAGCAGCAACAGGATTGGCCCGGCTCGCCGAAAGAGCTCTCTGCCTATCTTTGTCGCCAATATGGCGCCAAGGAGGGGCAGATTGTCGCCTGCGGCAAGGAAGAGTGGTTCTCACCGGTGGCCTCCGGTTCGGCCGCGCCCAAACAGATGGTGGTCTGCCCCTGCTCCATGGGCACCGTCTCGGCCATTGCCAACGGCACCTCCGACAACCTGCTGGAGCGGGCGGCGGATGTGGTGCTCAAGGAGCGTGGCCAGCTGATCCTGGTGCCCCGCGAAACCCCCTTCTCGGCGATCCATCTGGAGAACATGCTGAAACTGGCGCGGCTCGGGGTGACCATCATGCCTGCCGCCCCCGGTTTCTATCATGAGCCGAAAAGCATCGCCGATCTGGTGGACTTTATGGTCGCCCGCATCCTCGATCATCTCGGTGTCGAGCATGAGTTGACCCACCGCTGGGGCTATGGCCACCAGTGAGGTGACCGCCATATCCGGCCATAAAAAAACGGCGCCACTCAATGAGTGACGCCGTTTTTTCGTTAAGCCGTGTTAGCGAGCCTGAATTGGCGCCGTCACGTACTTGAACAGGAAATCAGTCACCTCTTGGCGCGCCGGGCGCTGAGGTTGATTGATCATCTGCATCATCACATAGCCAAAACCGGTCAGAGAACGGGCCAGATCCTGTGCTGACAGCACGCTGGTGATCTCCCCTGCATCCATGGCGGTTTGCAGCTCGCTGGCGATCAGCTCAAGGCAGTGATCGAGCAGCCGGGTATAGCGGGGCCATACCTCTTCCCGAACCGATGAGCTCCACTCCAGCCAGATACCGGCATAATCCGGTTGATCGTAGGCGGCATCGACAGAGAGGCGTACATGACGCTGGATCTTGTCGAAAATGGAGCCCTGGTCACCGTATGCCTGCGACAGCATCTGGTTCACAAAGCGTTCGATCTCGGCCAGCACCTCATCTACCAACTCCTCGCGGGTGTTGAAATAGTTGAAGACGGTAGCCACAGAGACCTTGGCCTGTTCGGCTATCTCGGCGTGACCTGCACGGCCAATGCCGCGACGGGAGAACACCTCGATGGCACATTCCATCAATTGGGAGCGACGAGCTTCCGGCGACAGCCGGGTACGACGTCTTATTTCTGCGCGTGGTTCCATAGTTTTTATCATCTAATAGTTATTGATTATGGTGTTTATAGTATTTTAACTAATCATGCCTGAGTGCCTGCTAACTCTATCAATTAAAATAAGCCGATAAAAGCACCACGTATCTCTAGCACCCTTCAACATGAGTGGTAGAATCATCGGTTTTGATATTCATGAACGGCCAAATCCCCTTTGGCCTTATGGGAGTAAGTGATGAAACACACCGTCGAGGTGATGATCTCCGAGGCTGAAGTAGCCGCCCGGATCGCCAAATTGGGTGAAGAGATCACCGCCCGCTATCAGGGTTCTGACGAAGTCGTGATGATTGCGCTGCTGCGCGGTTCCTGCATCTTCCTGGCCGACCTCTGCCGCCAGTGCCAGCTGCCCATCACCCTGGACTTCATGACCGCCTCCAGCTACGGCTCCGGCATGCACAGCACCCGTGACGTCCGCATCCTCAAAGACCTGGACGACGACATCAAGGGCAAGGATGTGGTGATCGTGGAAGACATCATCGACACCGGTTACACCCTCAACAAGGTGCGCGAGATCCTCTCCCTGCGCGAGCCGAAATCCTTGGCCATCTGCACCCTGCTGGACAAACCCTCCCGCCGCGAAGTGCAGGTGCCGGTCGACTGGATTGGCTTCGCCATTCCGGACGAATTCGTGGTCGGTTGTGGCATCGACTACGCCCAGAAGTACCGCAACCTGCCGTTTATCGGCAAAGTGGTACCCCAGGAGTAAGCCAGGTTCAGGAATATCACGGGTGAAGCGGCCTTGCGCCCTTTACTCTGTGCAGGCGGCCTTGGCCGCCTTTTCTGTATCGAGCCGGATTCAACCATCACAGAGGTTGCAATGAACGCACTGGAAATCAGCGGCCTGAAAAAGACCTATCAGGGGGGCGTCGAAGCCCTTAAAGGCATCGATCTTACCGTCAGGCAGGGGGATTTCTTCGCCCTGCTCGGCCCGAACGGCGCGGGCAAATCCACCACCATCGGCGTCATCAGCTCGCTGGTGAACAAGAGCGCCGGCAAGGTGAAGGTATTTGGCTACGACATCGACAGCGATCTCGAGCAGGCCAAGGCTCAGCTCGGGCTGGTACCGCAGGAGTTCAACTTCAGCCAGTTCGAGAAGGTGATCCAGATTGTCACCCATCAGGCCGGTTTCTACGGCGTTCCCAAGGCGGAAGCCAAGATCCGCGCCGAGAAGTACCTGCGCCAGCTCGATCTGTGGGAGAAGCGCGACATGCCTGCCCGCACCCTCTCCGGCGGCATGAAGCGCCGCCTGATGATCGCCCGCGCCCTGATGCACGAGCCCAAACTGCTGATCCTCGATGAACCGACCGCCGGGGTCGATATCGAGATCCGCCGCTCCATGTGGACCTTCCTCAAGGATCTCAACGAGCAGGGCGTCACCATCATCCTTACTACCCACTATCTGGAAGAGGCGGAGATGCTCTGCCGCAACATCGGCATCATCGACAAGGGTCGTCTGATCGAGAACACCAGCATGAAGAATCTGCTGGGCAAGCTGGGTCGCGAGACCTTCCTGCTCGACCTTGCGCCAGGTTCTGCCGTACCTGAGGTGCCGGAGTTCAACGGCCGCATGCAGGATGAACGCACCCTGGAAGTGGATCTCGACAAGAGCCAGTCACTCAACAGCCTGTTCGAGCAGTTGTCCAACCAGCAGGTGCAGGTCGTGAGCATGCGAAACAAAGCCAACCGGCTGGAAGAGCTGTTCGTCAATCTGGTCGAAGAGGGGAGAAAAGCATGAATCTGGCCATCTATTACATCGCCTTCAAGAGCATTCTGGCCAAGGAGGTGAGCCGCTTTACCCGGATCTGGATCCAGACCCTGGTGCCACCGGCCATCACCATGAGCCTCTATTTCGTCATCTTCGGCAACCTGATCGGTTCGCGCATCGGTGACATGGGCGGCTTCACCTACATGGAGTTCATCGTGCCCGGCCTCATCATGATGTCGGTGATCACCAACTCCTACTCCAACGTTGCCTCCTCCTTCTTCAGCGCCAAGTTCCAGCGCAATATCGAGGAGATGCTGGTCGCGCCGGTGCCCAACTACGTCATCATCGCCGGTTACGTGGGCGGTGGCGTAGCGCGCGGCCTCTGTGTCGGCCTCATCGTCACCCTGGTATCGCTGTTCTTCGTGCCGCTGCAGATCCACCATCTGTTCAGCGTCTGCGTGACCGTGCTGCTCACCGCGATCCTCTTCTCGCTGGGTGGCCTTATCAACGCGGTGTTTGCCAAGACTTTCGACGACATCAGCATCATCCCCACCTTCGTGCTGACGCCGCTCACCTATCTGGGCGGGGTGTTCTACTCCATCAGCCTGCTGCCCCCCTTCTGGCAGGGTGTCTCCCAGGTGAACCCCATCATCTACATGGTGAATGCGTTCCGTTACGGCTTCCTCGGCATCTCCGACGTGCCACTCGGCACCGCCTACCTCATCATCATCGGCTTCATCGTGGCCCTCTACGGTATCGCCTGGTGGCTTATCTCTCGGGGCACCGGTCTGCGCCACTAATGACCAAAACGGGCACCTCGCGGTGCCCGTTTTTTATTCCCCCTCTAGCCCCTCCAACCTGCCAGCCCCCTTCTCAATAACCTGCCTGTCATTAAGGATTTACCTGACACCTTGTGATCCACCGCAATTTTCGAATTACCCCCAAAGGTATAATTCTCGCGGTTGGATGTGCCGTCACGGATGGCTCGTCCGTCTCTTCATTTCTCTCATCAGGGCAGGATCGCCTATGTCACTTATCACCGAGTTGCCAGCCATATTCGATAGTTTTTCAGATGCCCGTCGTCAGGGCTTTCTGGCTGTAATGGCACTCAAGGAGCGACAGATCCCCCTGGTCGGTACCTACTGTACCTTTATGCCGCAGGAGGTGGCGATAGCCGCCGGCGCCGTGGTGGTATCGCTCTGCTCCACCAGCGACGAGACCATCGAGGAGGCCGAGAAAGATCTGCCCCGCAACCTTTGCCCGCTCATCAAGAGCAGCTACGGTTTTGGCAAGACCGACAAGTGCCCCTACTTCTACTTCTCCGATCTGGTGGTGGGGGAAACCACCTGCGACGGCAAGAAGAAGATGTACGAGTACATGGCCGAGTTCAAACCGGTGCATGTGATGCAGTTGCCCAACCGCGCCGATGACAAGGCCTCCCGCACCCTGTGGCGCAGCGAAATCGTCCGCTTCAAGCAGGTGCTGGAGCAGCAGTTCGGCAAGCCCATCAGCGAGCAGGCATTGCGAGACGCCATCGTGCAGAAAAACCGCGAGCGCCGCGCGCTGGCCGATTTCTACCGGCTGGGCCAGCTCAATCCGCCGGCACTCAGCGGTACCGACCTGCTCAAGGTGGTCTATGGTGCCACCTTCCGCTTCGACAAGGAGCAGCTCATCAGCGAGCTGCAGGAGATGACCCGCCGCATCAAGGCCGAGTATGCCGAGGGCAAGCGGCTCGATGCCCGCCCGCGCATCCTCATCACCGGCTGCCCCATCGGCGGCGCGGCCGACAAGGTGGTGCGCCTCATCGAGGAGCACGGCGGCTGGGTGGTGGGTTACGAGAACTGCACCGGCGCCAAGGCAACCGAGCAATGCGTCAGCGAAGAGGGCGACCCGTTCGATGCGCTGACCGACAAGTATCTGGCCATCGGCTGCTCCTGCATCTCCCCCAACCACCAACGCATGAATCTGCTGAGCCAGATGGTGGAGGAGTATCAGGCGGACGGGGTGATCGATGTGATCCTGCAGGCTTGCCACACCTATGCGGTGGAGTCGCTCACCATCAAGCGCCATGTGCGCGAACGCCACGGTATCCCCTACATGGCAGTCGAGACCGACTACTCCAGCGCCGACAAGGGACAACTGGCCACCCGGCTGGCCGCCTTTATCGAGATGCTGTAAGGAGGCGCCGTGTCACTCTCCATCGGGATTGACTCGGGCTCCACCGCGACCAAGGGGATCCTGTTCGACCACAAGGATGGCGGGCGTATCGTCCGCCGTTTTCTGGTGCCGACCCCCTTTCGTCCGCTGGCTGCCATCGAGCAAGGCTGGGAGGAGCTCTCGGCCGATTTGCCAGAGCGCCCCCACCTGACCCTGACCGGCTATGGCCGGGATCTGGCGTCGTTCGCCGATCGCCGGGTTACCGAGATCTCCTGCCATGGGCTGGGGGCTCGCCTGCTCTGCCCGTCGGTACACACCGTCATCGACATCGGCGGGCAGGACAGCAAGGTGATCCAGCTAGATAGCGAGGGCAACCTCACCGACTTTCTGATGAACGACAAGTGCGCCGCCGGTACCGGCCGCTTTCTCGAGGTGATCACCCGCACTCTGGGGGCTCGGGTAGAGCAGCTTGACGAACTGCTGCAAGGGGCCGAGCCCCACGACATCAGCAGCATGTGCACCGTGTTTGCCGAATCGGAGGCGATCAGCCTGCGCTCGGCGGGCATTCCGGCCGAGTCGATTCTGGCCGGCATCGTCCGCGCCATGGCCCGGCGCAGTGCCAACTTTATCGGCCGCCTCGGCGCCCGACCGAGCGTACTCTTTACCGGCGGCGTCAGCCACTGCGCCACCTTCCGCCACTATCTGGCCGAAGGGTTGGGCTGCGAAGTGGTCACCCACCCGGATGCCCAGTTTGCCGGTGCGCTGGGGGCAGCCCTGTTCGGCGCGCACGCCAGCACGGGAGGCAAATCATGAATCAGGAGTTTCTCTACCTGTTCCACTCCACCCTCGGCACGGTCAGACTGCGCAAGCGGCTGGAGCAGCACGACCAGTCGTTTCGGGTCTGCGACGTGCCGCGCCTGCTCAGTGCTGGCTGTGGCCTCGCCATTCGCCTCCACTGCCCGCCAGACGAGTGGTCACAGTGGTGCCAGCGCGGTGAAACCGCCGCCGTCTTTCGCTGCGAAGCGGACGGCGACTATCAGGAGCTGGCCCGCTATCCGGCCGATAGCCCGGACATGGCGAAGCAAACGCCTGTGGCTGGCAGTCGGAGTCATGGATGATAAAGAGCTATCCCATGGTTGTTTATCTGCGCATGCTGGCCAATCTGGCGCTGGGGGGATTCTTCCTCGCCTCCGCCGGGTTCAAGCTGATATCCCCCGCCCTGTTCATCGAGCAGATCGGCGCCTTTGGCCTGATCTGGCCGTCACTGATCCCGCCGGTGGCCTGGGGGCTGATCGCGCTGGAGCTCTGCGCAGGGCTTGCGGTCATCGCCAACCGGCGCTGGGGACTGTGGCTGGTGATCGGGCTGCTCGCCCTGTTTATTCCGGTGTTGGGCTATGGCGCTGCCATCGGGCTCGACATCTCTTGCGGCTGTCTGGGCAGGGCTGACCTCAGCTCGTTGCCGGAGGCCATTGTGCGGGATCTGCTGCTACTGACGCTTGCGGGCGCCCTGCTGCGAACTTCCCGCCCCGTTTTTCCCGTTCTAAAGGAGTAGTGACATGATGACATTGCGATCCCGCACCCTGCTGGCCTCGCTGATCGCCGCCAGCTTTGCCCTCACGGGCTGTGGCGACAACCAGTTCGAGCAGGAGGTGAAGCTTGAGCAGTCGGCGGTGCAGCTGGCACAGGAGGCGCAGCAGGGGGGCTATCAGCTGCTGACCGTGGCCGAGCTGAAGACCCGGATGGACAAGGGCGAGGAGCTGGTGATCATCGACACCATGCCCTATGAGGACTCCTACAAGAAAGAGCACATCCCGGGCGCCAAGAACTTTGTCTTCGTGAAGGAGGCCAAGTCCGGCGACAACTGGAGCGAAATCGTCGAGGGGAGCGGCACGGCGGAGCAGTTCCAAGCGCTGCTGGGTGAAGACAAGTCCCGCCCGGTGGTGATCTACTGCGGCTTCGTCAAGTGCGGCCGCAGCCACAACGCAGCCGCCTGGGCGGTGACTCAGGGCTATCAGCAAGTCTATCGGGTGCCGGGCGGCATCTTCGCCTGGAAAGGAGCCGGTTACCCCGTCTCTGCCGAGTAACCGCGTCTGCCCACAAGGCAACACAGCCGATATGAAAGAAGCCCGCAACTGCGGGCTTCTTTC
>NZ_JBFODN010000247.1:0-7307 GCF_040908345.1 Aeromonas sp. R3-1 | reverse complement strand
GAAGCCCCCTGGCTCCAATCTTGCCGACCATGTTTACGCAACCATACCAGAACGGTGGAGCGGCCCTGAATGCCATAACGCACCTGAGCCTGTTTATAGGTGAGCTCGCCTTTTTCAATCTGCTCGACCAGCGCCAGTTTAAAAGTCAGCGAGTAATCGCGCTGTGTCCGTTTCACACCTTGTCCCATCGGGCTCTCCATTTATTGGGGGGAAAGGTGTAAACCATATTCAGGACGGGACAATCAAATGAAAAAAGGGACCAATCTGGTCCCTTTTTCTATGGCGTCATGGTGCTCAGTAGAGGTGCTGGCTGATGCCATTCAGCAGCCGCGACAACCCCTTGGTGAACTGCACCGGCGCATCCTGCACCGTGTAGCAGAGGCAACCGTCCGGCGTATGCGGGCTGTGAGAGTGGCTGGCATCGCGCCAGATGAAATCCCCCGCCTTGTAAAGGGTATCGCCATCCTGAATATTGCCCGCCAGCAGCAAGGTCAGCTCATAGCCTTGATGGGTGTGCTCTGGGATGCGGCCGCCCGCTTCGATATGGAGCAGGCTGGCGCGCGCGCCCATCTCGTCCAGCGGCAGACTCTGCTGACGAATGGCGCCGATATGGCGCCACTTGGGCGAACGGTAACGGGCCAACACCCGTGGCAAACGGTAGGCCTGACCGGCCACCTCCAGCTCGCCGTGCTGCGTTCGGGGCTGGTCATGTGTTGGCTCGGAGAGGGGCTCTGCCAGCGGCTGCGCCAGAATATCCGCCAGCATCGCGTCGAATCCGGCGTCCAGTCCCACTTCATCGCGGGAGTCCAGCTCGGGCTCTGCTGGCGAGGCAAGATATTGCTGCGCCAGCTCTTCTTCGAATGTCTTTAGTCGGGCAGTACAATCGGGGCAGAGTTCACAGTGAGCGGAGAGCCCCACCGCCAGCGGCAGAGAGAGCTCGTCGGCGGCAAAGGCACGCAGCATAGGGTCGGTCGGATGGGCTTTAATCATGGCCTTGCTCCACTTGCTCTTTCAGTTTCTGTAACGCCAGCCGGAGGCGGGACTTGATGGTACCGAGCGGCACGCCGAGTCGCTCCGCCAACTCCTGCTGGGAGAACTCCTGCAGATAGATGCCACGCACCACCTGCTGTTGCGGCTCCGGCAGGGTGCCCAGATAGTGGGCCATCTGACGGGTCAGCACCGCATCCTCACCGCCGCTCAGGTGCTCCTCTTCGGCCTGAAACTCCAGCACCGGCCACAGCTCCTCGGCACAGAGATCCTCCTTGCTGGCGCGACGACGGCGCAGCATGTCGAAGCACTGGTTGCGCATCACGGTATAGATCCAGGTGGTCGGCGCCCCCTTCTCGGGGTGGTAGAGGCGCGCCTTCTGCCACACCAGCAGCATGGTCTCCTGCACCAGCTCCATGGCGTTGGCTTCGCTGCCGAGGTGGCGCAGGCCGTAGCTGCGAATACGCGGCGCAAAGTGTTGGAACAGGCGGGCAAAAGCAGCCTTGTCGGCCTGCTCTGCCACCCTGATCAGCAGAGATTTGAGGTCGCCATCCGGGTTATCCATCACGGGCGAGGTCCTGCGTATGGTCGAGTGTGGTTGGCCAGTATATGCCATTGCGCCATCCCTTTGGTGTGCTGTCGAACATGCTGTGGTGATGACTTGTACGGCGCTGCGTCAGTGGCGGATCAGCGGGTCAGGAAAAAATCAGTGGCTGGCCACCAGTACCCCCTTGAGCAGGGCGATGGCGGGCTGATTGTCGGCGGCGGCTAGCAGCAACTGCTTCTGCTCGGGGGGGATCGGCAGCACCTCCAGCCAGCGCTGGGCCACCCAGTTGCCATCGTCCCAGCGGGGGGCGGGATAGAGGGCGGCATAGTCGGGATAGTCTGCAAACACCTCCCGCAGCGCATCGACCAGCGGCAGCTGATCGGGATGGAGCCGGCGGGGCGGCCAGGCCGTCAGCGGCGTCACCTCGCCGATGCGCAGGCCGTCTGGCTCCTGCCACAGATCCTCTATCTGCACCCGCTCCATCCCCTGCACCGTGATCCCCAGCATGCCGTCCGGCAGCCGGTCGAAATCGATGATGGTGACCCGGGTGGCGATGGGCAGCATGTTGCGCAGGGCGTCGGGCTGGCGAGGGTCCACCATGCAGAGGGCAAAGCCGGACTCCCCCGCCTCTGCGATCATCCGCTGGTATCTCGGTTCGAAGATCCGCAGCGGCATGACGCCGCCGGGCAGCAGGTGGGCAGATAGGGGAAACAGCGCCAGTCGCATCGCAAACTCCTCGGTTGGGAACCTCTGTTGATACGCCGGGCCAGAGGGAGGAGATCATTCCCGTCAGCGGAAAGGAAAAACCCTTAACAATCAGGGGAAAATAGCCTGGACAAGCCGCTTCGATATGCAGTAGAAATGGATAAGCACCGTAATTTCCGCCCAATATTCTGGAATATGGCGCCAAACGCAGTGAAATATCCGCCCGACAGCGAGCGGCGGGTCATCCCTATAGTTTTCTCGGGCCGATGCGGGTAAAATTCACGCCCTTATATATCAGTCATTTTTCGACGCGCAACCTTGGTGGTCAGTTATGAAAGAGCATATTCATCATCTACTTGAACAAACGGTAGCCAATCTCAAGTCAGCAGGCGTCCTGCCGGCGGACCTGGAAGCTCGCGTGCAAGTAGACCGATGCAAGGAAAAAGCTCACGGCGACCTGGCTACCAACCTGGCCATGCTGCTGGCCAAACCGGCCCGCAAGAATCCCCGTGAGCTGGCGGCTGCCATCATCGAGCACCTGCCTGCCTCCGACCTGATCGCCAAGGTCGAGATCGCCGGTCCCGGCTTCATCAACTTCTTCTTCGACCAGCGCTGGCTGGCCGGTCAGGTCGAGGCCATGGTGACCTCTGCCAACGCCAACGTACGGTTGCCCGCGCCACAAACCGTGGTGGTGGACTACTCCGCCCCCAACGTGGCCAAAGAGATGGCGGTGCACCACATCCGCTCCACCGTACTCGGTGACGTAGCTGCGCGCGCGCTGGAATTCCTCGGCCACAAAGTGATCCGCGCCAACCACATCGGCGACTGGGGCACCCAGTTCGGCATGCTGATCGCCTATCTGGAGAAGATGTCCAACGAGCACGCCAGCGACATGGCGCTCAAGGATCTGGAAGCCTTCTACACCCAGGCCAAGCGTTGCTACGACGAAGACGAAGCCTTCGCCGAGCGCGCCCGTAACTACGTGGTCAAGCTGCAGGGCGGTGATGAGTACTGCCGTACCATGTGGAAGAAGCTGGTAGACATGACCATGGAGCAGAACCAGATCAACTATGACCGCCTGAATGTCTCCCTGACCAACAAGGACATCATGGGCGAGTCCATGTACAACGACATGCTGCCGGAGATCGTTGCAGACCTGAAAGCCAAGGGACTGGCGGTCGAGAGCGAAGGCGCCACCGTTGTCTTCCTGGACGAGTTCAAGAACAAGGATGGCGAGGCCATGGGCGTCATCATCCAGAAGAGCGATGGCGGTTTCCTCTACACCACCACCGACATCGCCTGTGCCAAATACCGTTACGAGACCCTGGGCGCCGACCGTGTCATGTACTTCATTGACTCCCGTCAGCACCAGCACCTGATGCAGGCCTGGACCATCACCCGCAAGGCGGGCTATGTGCCGGAATCCGTACCGCTTGAGCACCACGCCTTCGGCATGATGCTGGGCAAGGATGGTCGTCCCTACAAGACCCGTTCCGGTGGCACCGTCAAGCTGGTTGACCTGCTGAACGAGGCCGAAGAGCGCGCCGCCGCCCTGCTGGAGAGCCGCAACAGCGACCTCTCTGCCGAAGAGAAGGCCAACGTGGTCAACGCCATCGCCATGGGCGCGGTCAAGTATGCGGATCTCTCCAAGAACCGTACTACCGACTACATCTTTGACTGGGATCTGATGCTCTCCTTTGAAGGCAACACTGCCCCTTACCTGCAGTACGCCTACACCCGTATCCAGTCCATCTTCCGCAAGGCCAACATCGATGCCGAAACGCTGACCGGCAACGTGACCCTGAACGAAGAGGCCGAAGAGGTGTTGGCCCAGAAGCTGATCCAGTTCTCCGACGCGGTCAACGGCGTGGCCGACAAAGGCATGCCGCACCTGCTCTGTACCTACCTGTACGAGTTGTCCGGCAACTTCATGACCTTCTATGAAGCCTGCCCGATCAACAAGGATGGCGTGGACGAAGCGACCCGTCAGAGCCGTCTGCTGCTGTGCGCCGCCACCGCCAAGGTGCTGAAACTGGGCCTCGGCGTACTGGGCATCCATACCCTGGAGCGCATGTAATAGATGGCAACCCGGGATTATGTCGGCAGCCGCCCGCGACGTCGGGCGGGTGGCCGCAATACCAAGAAAGCGGCCCCTCGCCGCTTTCCTGTTATTCCAGTGCTGCTGGTCGTGGCACTGCTGGCAGGCTTTGGTGGCTTCCTTTACATGATCAATGGCAAGGGCAACGACGCCCCCACCATTGAGGAGCAGGTAAAGGCCAACAAGCCAAAAGCGCAGAATAACGGGCTGCCTCAGGAGAAGTGGAGCTACATCGAACGGCTTGAGAACAAGCAGGTCGATATCATAGAGCCGCCGACCCAGCCGGGTGTGCTGCCGCCACCGCCGGCAGATACCATGACCCTGCAGCCGGAAAAACTGCCGCAGCCGGTGCCGACCGACATTCCCCAACCGGGAACGCCCATCGGCCAGCCCAAGCCCTATCAGCCCAATCCGGCGACCACCCCTTCCACCTCCGGAGCACCGGTTGCCAGCGCGCAAGAGCAGGTGATCGACCGCAAGGCAGAACGGGAACGGATGGAGCGAGAGATCCGTGCCGAGCTGGAACGGGAGCGCGCTGAAGCGGCCAAGGCCAAAGCGGCGACCCCGCCAGCCCAGACCGCAGCCGCCGACAGCGGTCGCTACATGATGCAGTGCGCCGCCCTGCGCTCGCAGGATTCCGCAGAGTCGCTCAAGGCACGTATCGCCTTCACCGCCGGCCTCTCTTCCAGCCTGCAGGTGATCAATGGCGCCAACGGCACCGTCTACAAGGTGATGGTCGGCCCCTTCAACGGCAAGGCGGCCGCCGACGCGGCCAACAGCAAGCTGCAGAGCTCCGGCATCAGCGGCTGCATTCCCAAGAAAGGGTAATCCGCTTACCGATGACGCAGGGCCGGGTGGCAACACCCGGCCCTGTTCTTTTGGTGCCACTCGCACCCACGCTCTTGACTACCCCGTTTATCCCGACCAAAGGCAGGGTTGAAAAGCCCGTTTGCCATCCCCATCTTTCTTGCCATGCACAGTCAGGCCGTCATTCGGCTCAAGCGAGGTAAGTAAAGTGACTACCATAGTTTCAGTTCGCCGCAACGGTCAGGTCGTCATCGGTGGCGATGGCCAGGTCTCTCTTGGCAACACCGTCATGAAGGGCAACGCCCGCAAGGTTCATCGTCTCTATAACGGCAAGGTGCTGGCCGGTTTCGCTGGCGGTACCGCCGACGCCTTCACCCTGCTCGAACGTTTCGAAGCAAAACTGCAGGCCCATCAGGGTAATCTGGAGCGCGCCGCCGTGGCGCTGGCCAAAGATTGGCGCACCGATCGCGCCCTGCGCCGCCTCGAAGCGCTGCTGGCCGTGGCCGACGAACACAAATCCTTCATCATCACCGGCAACGGTGACGTGGTGCAGCCGGAGCACGATCTCATCGCCATCGGCAGCGGCGGCAACTTTGCCCAGTCCGCCGCCATCGCGCTGCTGGAAAACACCGAGCTGGATGCCAGGACCATTGTCGAGAAGTCCCTCAAGATTGCGGGCGATATCTGCGTCTTCACCAACGGCAACCACACCATCGAAGTGCTGGACTACGCTGCCAAGTAAGGCCGCCAGCCAACCCAATTTCCCAAGGGGTGGGCACTGCCCGCCCCGGATACAGGAACACCATCATGTCCGAGATGACCCCGAGAGAAATCGTCCACGAGCTGGATCGTCACATCATTGGTCAGGCCGATGCCAAGCGCGCCGTTGCCGTTGCCCTGCGCAACCGCTGGCGCCGGATGCAGCTCAACGAAGAGATGCGCCATGAAGTGACCCCGAAAAACATCCTGATGATCGGCCCGACCGGTGTCGGCAAGACCGAGATTGCCCGTCGTCTGGCCAAGCTGGCCAACGCCCCCTTCATCAAGGTGGAAGCGACCAAGTTCACCGAAGTGGGCTATGTCGGCAAGGAAGTGGACAGCATCATCCGCGATCTGACCGATGCCGCCATCAAGCTGGTGCGCGAAACCGAGATGGAGAAGATGAAATACCGCGCCGAGGAAGCCGCTGAAGAGCGCATCCTCGACGCTCTGCTGCCCAACCCGCGCAACACCTGGGGTGAAGAAGAGAAAGCCGACAACTCCAACACCCGCCAGATCTTCCGCAAGAAACTGCGGGAAGGTCAGCTGGATGACAAAGAGATCGAGCTGGAGCTCTCCGCCTCCCCGATGGGCGTCGAAATCATGACCCCGCCGGGCATGGAAGAGATGGCCAACCAGCTGCAGGGGCTGTTCCAGAACCTGGGCCAGAACCAGAAGAAGAAGCGCAAGATCAAGGTCAAAGAGGCCATGAAGGCGCTGATCGAAGAGGAAGCAGCCCGTCTGGTCAATCCGGAAGAGCTGAAGCAGAAGGCAATCGCCGCGGTCGAGAACAACGGCATCGTCTTCCTCGACGAGATCGACAAGATCTGCAAGCGCGGCGAGAGCTCGGGCCCGGATGTCTCCCGTGAAGGGGTACAGCGCGACCTGCTGCCGCTGGTCGAAGGTTGCACCGTCAACACCAAGCACGGCATGGTCAAGACCGACCACATCCTGTTTGTCGCCTCCGGCGCCTTCCAGATCGCCAAGCCGTCCGACCTCATCCCCGAGCTGCAGGGCCGTCTGCCGATCCGGGTCGAGCTGACCGCACTGACCACCGATGACTTCGAGCGCATCCTGACCGAACCGAACGCCTCCCTGACCGATCAGTACAAGGCGCTGATGGCCACCGAAGGGGTCAACATCGAGTTCACCAAGGATGGCATCCGCCGTCTGGCCGAAGCGGCCTGGCAGGTCAACGAGCGTACCGAGAATATCGGTGCCCGCCGTCTGCACACCGTGATGGAGCGCCTGATGGAAGATATCTCCTATGACGCCTCCGAGAAGTCCGGCGAGACCTTTGTCATCGACACCGACTACGTCAACGCCCATCTCGGTGCGCTTGTCGAGGATGAGGATCTGAGCCGCTTTATTCTGTAAGCACGCCCAGCCATCACGATCAAAAAC
>NZ_JBFODN010000246.1:0-5987 GCF_040908345.1 Aeromonas sp. R3-1 | reverse complement strand
AATAGAATGTTAGCTTGGGGGGTTAGTGAGGGGCGGATTGCCAGTGAGCAAAAACCGATTTGGTTGTTGGACGAACTGATTGAGCAGGGTGATCAGTGGATCATCAATGGCGCCCCCAAATCTGGTAAATCGCTGGTCGCAACGCAGCTCGCATTGGCTATCGCCAGTGGAGGACAGTTCCTCAACTGGAGGAATCGAAATCCAGCACGAGTGTTGTATATGGATTTTGAGCTAAAAGATCGGTTGTTTTGGAAACGCTTTTTAACCATGACAGCACATAATAATGTGACTGACCAAACAATTGAGCGGAATTTTTTCCGGTGTGGTGATTTCCAGACAACGGATGTATTGGATCCTGTAGAGGCGAAAAAAATGATCTCCATCGTGAATGAGATCCAGCCTGACCTGATTATTTGGGATGTACTAGCCAGGATGCATACGGCGGCGGAAAATGATAATAGCATGATGGGCCAGGTGATGCGGTCCATCAGAAAAATAAGTCAGCCCGCAGCCCACATTGTTGTGCATCATGCAAGAAAATCCTCGCCAGGAGCGGAGGGTTACAACGCAGGCGCTGCTGGTATCAGGGGGGCATCATCCATTCATGGTGAGGCTGATGGCGTTATGTCACTAGCATTACGGGATGGGCAGGGGGCTAGATTCAGCCTCAGGTTTAGTTCGAGAGCGGTTGAAACTCCTGATGAGATTTTATTAAACCGAACAGAACATCTGATATTCGTCAGCGCGAATGATAGTGATAACAACACATTATTAACTTCCCTGAAAAAAGCTCTGAGTGGGCATACCTCAGTATCAGCAGCCGAGTTAGTGAACTCCTTTTGTGCGGAATTTTCCATACAGGAACGGCAGGCAAAAAACTATATCAGAAAATGCGTCGCAAATGCTTGGGTTCGGCGGGAGAGGAGGCCGGATAAAACGTATGAGTATATCGCCACAGATTTACTCACTGATGTGTCAGCCTAAGCACACAATATCTACCATCTGGATGCAAGCATGCAATGAACCTCTATCTATAAATAGATTGCATCCAGAATTACCCCCCTTACATATCCCCCTTTCATGCACAAGAGCGCCTAGTGCTGATTTTAGACATTGCATTTAAAATGCATTATGATGCTAAAATAAACAATTGAGCCTTTGTTTTCAAAATAAAATATGAATCACATTGAAAACAACTAGAACATGTCATTCAAGCATTGATGTCATTCTATATGCAGGAATTCGTCTGTTTATGTTCTGTTTAAGCCTCGTGTCTATTAAATCGAACGGCAAAAATGTTTTTATTTATATTGCTCTGCGAGCATATTATCCACATGTAATGACTACCGCATTAGCGATATTTACCATCCCATCCACATCCATTCTGTTTATGGGCATGTTATAGGTTAAATGTCGTTCAGCCAACACTCAAAAAGAGCAAAAAGCAACCAAGGGCAAAATTTGTACAATTATTTTTTCAATAAATAATCCCTTAGAAATCAATGACATGATCTTGATGTCCGCCTTGACAGTGGCAATCTCTCGGTTTACCGTGGGCTCATTCCTCGTAATTCACTAGCGTCCTACTGCGGAGAAATCTTATGGATGTTCAAATGACGGATGAAGAACTCATGGATAAAGCCGTTGATGCACTTGTCAATGCTTTTATTGTGATGTTTCGTTCGGTCGGCTATCCAGTCAGACCGTTGTATTACTCAGAAGGGGGGATCACCTTGGAGATCCGAGTGCCACCAACACTCCCTGATTTTATAATGAAAAAATACCCACGGTTTAGGGATGGATTCAGGGCGTGTCCATCAATAGAGTTGATCGGAATACCATATGAATGGCAGGGGTGTGGATTTTTCACAAAATTAGTTAATGCACTAGGTGCTGAGCCTAGTGTTGAGTGCGTCTGTATCTCATGCGTGACTAACGAGGTATTCTCACAGAAACTACAAAACAACCCTGAGTGGGAGCTTTTATATTATAGCGAATTATTTGATGTGAAAGGATTTTATAAGGTATTTAAGAGAGATTGACTATTCTAAGTTTCATTTCAACTACTTCATGTAGCGTCATCAAGCATGCTCGATAAAAGCTATTTTGTCAGCAGCAATCGTCAAGCGCACAAATATCTTTCTCCTATGCATTTTGCGGACCTACCCGTTGAGGTGTTGTTATAGCGCCGCAGGTGGCTCAATAATCGACTTTATGCAGGCACAGCATAGTCGGTAGCACCTTAAGTTAAAGGTTAGCCAGCGTGCGTTGCCGCATGCAATTGCATGCGGCATCTATTCCATTAGTTCAAGCCTACCTACCTATTTCATTGCAATAACATCAACGTCAGTCGGCAAGAGAGTAGTCCATAATGCGGAGATTAATACCGCGTGCAGGTATATATGAAAATATTAGAAAAATTATTATTAGGTTCATCTTCAATTATCTGTTGAATCATCTCAATAAGCCTGATAGCCTGTTGCTGAAATAGATTGCAGGGTGTTTTATGGATGAGGGATATAATAAAAAACTAATGATGGCCACTCAATCATTTAAAGATAGGGCATCAGGGAAAGCACTGCCGGATGGTGAAATGAATTCAGACAGGATATTTATCCTTAGCCCTACAGAACGGCGAGCCTGCTGCCGTGACATAGTGCCTGGAAACCAGCGGTTCTCGTTGAGCTCAAAGAAGCATGCCTGCTCAAAAAGACACATAGCAGCCCTATTTCGTATTGAGTTAATTGATTTTGAGAGTGAGTTTAGGAAAATTAATCGCCGCAAGAACATAAAACTAACCCAGCTCAAAGGAGGTGCTAACAGGGAATAAGTGTCACCTGCCACACACGAAGTTTTAATTTATTTAATTAAACACACAGGCGTTTCTATTTTTACGTCTGGAGCCTATTCACATCTTCCCTTGAAGGGAAATGGAGTAAATAATGAAAATTTTTGACGATCTTTTTAGGAGTATTGAAAAGCACAACGGCACTCGTTCAAGCGCTTTGCTTGCTCAAGCGATGGCATCTGCTTGCAGCGATCGCTACACTGTCTCATTAGCGTCGGTCTGTGCAGTTTTGGATTCTCAGAGTAAAGAGGTGTTTGACCGCCTGGTTCGGATTGCTCAGGAGCCCGATTTCTCCAATGCCGACCAGGACCGGGCCCTTGATAAGCTACGTGCTCTCGGTTTTATCGACTGAGTGAGGATCCTGATTACCCATTAATGATAGTCACATGGATCGATACTTTTATACACAGTTAGGGAAGGTGCTAACAAGTCACTTGGCACAAAAACACACCATTCTAAATTATTGATATTAAATGGCTAAACTTTTTAGTTTTGGCACATAGGGTACTTATTCGCACCTTCCCGAGGTATCAAGTCGATACAAAGAAGAGATGCCAACGAATCCTTTATGATAGAGCTCACTGACAGCAGTTTCAGTGAACAGGATCTTGTCATTTCAGCTATAGGTCTACAACCGAATCTATCCTTAGCGATGAATGCAGGACTGGCTGTTAAACGCGGAATTGTAGTAGATGATTACCTGAGAACATCGAGTGAGCACATTTATGCTCTTGGTGATTGCGTTGAGTGGAAAGGTGAATTGCGACCCTTTTTGCAGCCAATTGTTCTCGGTGCCAATGCATTATCTAAAACTCTGATTGGTAAGCCAACACCACTAACGCTTCCTCCAATGCTAGTGAAGGTAAAAACACTTCAATATCCTTTGCAGTTAGCTGGTAGAACCAAAGGTGCAGACCTTTCATGGCAGTTTAAGTGGAATAAAAATGGAATGGTCGCAGAAGCTCGCAGCGAGGATGGTGAAATGTGCGGCTTTGTCGTAGGTGGAGACCAAATGGGCGCTGCATTCCCACTTTTACGCCTTCTTTCTAGATGAATAATTGCTGGCTGAGCATATGCTCAGCCTTACTTAATTTCATAGGTTATTAAGGATAAAACATGTCGCTACTGCATAGTATACCCGCTCATTGGGTTGTTCGCCGTTCAACCCCATTTTTTACAAATGAAAACGTACCACAGGCTCTATTAACCCATCACAATACAGCTGCTGGCGTATTCGGTCAGTTATGTGTAATGGAAGGGACGGTAACATATTACGGTTTTGCTGATGAAACAGCAGAGACACCTGAAATTACGCTTGTAATCCGAGCCGGAGAGTTTGCAACCAGCCCACCTCAGTATTGGCACAGGGTTGAACTGTCTGAAGATGCTAGATTCAATATCCATTTTTGGGCTGAAACCGTCATTCCGCACCTAATTTTGGCTTTTTCAAAGCTTGACGGCGATCGGCCATTCTGATCTATTACTCTCTTTTGCAGGTAGATCATCATGGCCGCTCCCGCTATCTCTATCCGTAACCTCGATCACCTTGGTTTGGTCGCCGCACTCTGCCAAGAACTGGGCATTGCCCGCATGATCGATGCCGTGCTCCCCAAAACGCCCCCTTTCAAGGTCTCACATGGTCAAGCGCTGGTCGCCATGATAGTGAACGGCCTCGGCTTTCACAGCAGCACCCTGCACATGTTCCCGCAATTTTTCGCTAACAAGCCGGTTGAGCGCCTGATCGGCCCCGGGATCTGTGCTGATGACCTCAATGATGATGTGCTCGGGCGCTGTCTCGATGCCCTCTTCGACGCCGATGTCAGCACCTTGTATCAGGTGATGGCGGCGCAAGTCGTCGAGCGGCTGGGGCTCAAAAGCACCGCTGTGCACCTCGATATCACCAGCTTCCACGTCGATGGCGCCTATGACCAGGCCGATGGCGAGCAGACCGGCAAGCTGCAATTGGTGCGGGGTTATAGTCGAGATCATCGGCCAGAGCTGAACCAGGTTATTCTGGAACTCATCTGTGAAAATCAGGCCGGGCTACCCATCTACATGCAGGCCCTCAGTGGCAACAGTAACGACACCAAAGCCTTTGCCCAGACTGTTCGTCGCCATTTGAGCAGCCTCAAGGCCGCGCAGGAGAGCCGTTATCTGGTCGGTGATGCAGCACTGTACTGCGCCGAGACCTTGCAATTGCTGGAGCAACAGCAGCAACTGTTTGTCACCCGGGTGCCTGTCACGTTGAATGAGGCCAAGCAGGCCGTGGCAACGATTGGCACCCAGTCGCTGGTTGCGCTGGGCAATGGTTATCATGGCTGTTGGCAATCCGCCCATTATGCCGGCGTCGCGCAGCGCTGGATGTTGGTGCGCAGCGAACAGGCCAGCCATCGCGAGCAGCAGACACTGGCAAAAAACCTGCTTAAAGAGAGCACCCGCGAGCTCAAAGCCTTCGCCAAATTGTGTGCCCGACGCTTTGCCTGTCAAGCGGATGCCCACGCTGAGTTGAGCCGTTTTACCGCCAGCTTGATGCTGCTGCAACTGGATGCCGAAGTGGTAGGTGAACCCGTTTATACAGGACGTGGCAGACCCAAGAGTGGCGAAGAGCCAATTGGCCATCAGTTTCAAATCACTGGGTTGGCGGCAACTAGTCTGGCTTGCGTTGAAGAGGCTCGCAACCAGACCGGGGTGTTCATCCTGGCGACCAATGACCACAGCGATACGCTGACTATGGCCGAACTGTTGGCCACCTATAAAGCACAGCAGAATGTCGAGCGAGGCTTTCGTTTTCTCAAGAGCCCGGAGTTTTTAACCTCCTCACTGTACCTGAAAAAACCGGAGCGGATTGAAGCGTTGCTGATGGTGATGACCTGTAGCCTGATGATTTACGCAGCGTTGGAGCACCGGATCAGGCAGGGATTAGTGGCGCAGAACCGCAGTGTGGCGGATATGAAAAAAAAACCGACCCAGCAGCCGACGGCCCGTTGGATCTTTTTGCGCTTTGGTGGCATCCATGAATATCGACTGGGAGAAGCTCCGCCACAAGTAACGGAGCTAACAGGAGACCAGCAGATCATTTTGGAGGTATTGGGTGAGCGCTACCGACAAATTTATTCCTAAATCAGGTGCGGAATGTCGG
>NZ_JBFODN010000245.1:0-20826 GCF_040908345.1 Aeromonas sp. R3-1 | reverse complement strand
GGCCGCCCTGATGGGGGTCATCATCCCCATGACCATGACCCGCCTCGGCCGCGACCCGGCAGTCGGTGCCAGCGTGATGATCACCGCCATCACCGACACCGGCGGCTTCTTTATCTTCCTCGGGCTGGCGACCCTGTTCCTGCTGTAACCAGCCATTCAAACCATAAAAAACAGGCCCACCGAAGTGGGCCTGCTGTTATCTGTGTGATCGGGAATATTGCGATAAAAGGCGCTACTCCCGCTCCTTCACATAAGGTGTACCAAGCGCCTTCGGCGCCACCGCGCGGCCGATAAAACCGGCCAGCAGGAACACGGTCAGGATGTAGGGCAGCGCCTCGATGGCCTGCACCGGAATGGCGAAGCCACCGATGCTGACCCCTTGCAGCCGGATGGCGACCGCATCGAGGAAGCCGAACAGCAGGCAGGCTGCCATGGCATTCCAGGGGCGCCACTTGCCGAACACCAGCGCCGCCAGCGCCATAAAGCCCTTGCCCGCACTCATGTTGGGGATGAACTGGGCCGTCTGGGCCACCGCCAGATAGGTGCCACCGATACCGGCCAGCAGGCCGCCGATGAGGAGCGCGGTGTAGCGCATCCGCACCACAGAGATACCGGCGGTATCGACCGCTGCGGGCGCCTCGCCCACCGCCCGCAGACGCAGACCGAAGCGGGTACGGAACATCACCCACCAGGCCAGCGGCACACAGGCAAATGCCACGTACTCCAGCAGGGAGTGGCCGCTCAGCAGCTCGCTGTAGAGCTGGCCGATCACCGACACATCCCACAGCTCCTTGGCATAGGGCAGATCGATGGGGGCGAAACGGGCATCCCCGGAGAGCGCCGGGGTCTGGCCACCCTGATCGAACCAGTAACGGCCCAGGGTGACGGTCAGACCGGCCGCCAGAATGTTGATGGCCATGCCGCTCACCACCTGATCACCGCGATGGGTGATGGTGGCAAAACCGTGCATCAGGGCAAACAGGATGGAGACACCCACCCCGGCACCCAGACCTATCCAGGCAGAACCGGAGACCGCCGCCGCCGCACCACTGGCGAACGCCGCCGCCAGCAGTTTGCCTTCCAGCGCGATATTGACCACCCCGGAGCGCTCGCAGAACATGCCCGCCATGGCGGCAAGAATCAACGGTGGTGCGGTCCGAATGGTCGCATCCAGCATCAGGATCAGAATTTCAAACATGATCAGACTCCTTTAGCTTGCGCGGCTGAGCGGTTGGCAAACGCCAGATAGAGCTGCTCGATACGCGGACGCATCATGTGCTCAAGGGCGCCACAGAACAGGATCACCAGACCCTGCAACACCACTACTATGTTGCGGTCGACACCGAACTCGAAGCTGAGCTCGGCGCCCCCCTGATAGAGGAAACCGAACAGCAGGCTGGCGATGATGACGCCGACCGGATGGTTGCGCCCCATCAGCGCCACCGCGATACCGGTGAAGCCGAACCCTTCCACGAAGTTGAGCTTGATCTGGTGCAGCTCACCCTGCAGCACGTTGAGGGCGAAGAAGCCCGACAGCATACCGGAGATGACCATGGCCAGGATCACCACCTTGGGATAGGAAATACCGGCATAGGCGGAGGCGCTCTGGCTGGCCCCGACCGAGCGGATCTCGTAACCCCAGCGGGTGTGCCAGATAAAGACCCACACCAGCGCCGCACAGATCAGCGCCCAAAAGAAGCTGATATTGAGCGGGCTGTTGGGGATCTCCATCCCGAACAGGTTCGCCAGCCCGCTCATCTTGGGCAGCCAGCTTGCTTCGGCAAACACCTTGCTCTCGGTCGCCATCGAGCCGGGCGGCTTGAACACCTCCACCAGCAGATAGGCCATCAGCGAGGCGGCGATGAAGTTGAACATGATGGTGGTGATCACGATGTGACTACCGCGCTTGGCTTGCAGCCAGGCCGGAATAAAGGCCCAGGCCGCACCGAACAGACCACCGGCAATGATGGAGAGCGGCAACAGCAGGGCAAACGGCAGCACATCGCCGAGCATCAGACAGACCAGACCGACACCGAGCCCGCCGATATAGGCCTGACCTTCGCCACCGATATTGAACAGACCGGCGTGGAAGGCGACCGCCACCGACAGACCGGTAAAGATAAAGCCGGTTGCGTAGTAGAGGGTGAAACCGACCCCTTCACCGGTGCCGAACGCGCCGTACCACATGATCTTGGCGGCATCGACCGGGTTGATGTCGAGGTAGTAGAACAGAATGGCCGACACCAGGAAGGCCAGCAGGATGTTGACCGCAGACAAGACGCCTACGGAGACCCAGGCAGGAATACGTACTTGGCTCATCAGTGGGCCTCCTTGGCAACTTCATCCGGCACTATGTTGGCCATCATCAGGCCGATAGTGCGCTCATCCGCCTTGGCACCATCCAGCTCGCCAACGATGCGACCATCGGCAATGACCAGAATCCGGTCTGCGAGGCTCATGATCTCGTCCAGCTCCACCGAGACCAGCAAGACAGCCTTGCCCTTGTCGCGCATGGCGATGATCTGCTGGTGGATATACTCGATGGCGCCGATGTCGACCCCGCGGGTCGGCTGGCCGATCAACAGCACATCCGGGTCCTGCTCCACTTCACGGGCGATCACCAGCTTCTGCTGGTTGCCACCGGAGAAGTTGGCGGTCTTGTGATCGGGATGGGGCGGGCGCACGTCCCACTTCTCCATCTTGGCCTGACAATCCTGCTGGATCGCCTCCTTATTCTGCAGCCACCCCTTGTTGTATTGCGGACGGCGGTGATAACCGAGAATAAAGGCCTCTTTCGCCTCGAAGCGGTTGATCAGACCCATCTTGTGGCGATCTTCCGGCACATGGCCGAGGCCGTAGTTGCGCACCAGCTCGGGATCGGCCGGGTGCTCCGCGCTCACCTTGTGCACGCCGCTGCGGCTGCTGATGGTGAAGCCGCCCTTGCTCGGCTTGAGAATGCCGCCAAGCAGACTGAGCAGTTCGGACTGGCCGTTACCGGAGACCCCGGCGATGCCGACCACTTCACCGGCCCGCACCTCGAAGCTGACCGATTTGACCCGCTCCACCTTGCTGGCGTCGAAGTAACTGAGCCCTTCGATCTTCAGCTTGGCTTCACCGGGCTGGGTTGGCCCCTTGTCGACCTTGAGGCGCACCTTGCGGCCCACCATCAGCTCGGCCAGCTGCTCCTTGTCGGTATCCTTGGTGGCGACATGGGCCACCATCTCGCCACGGCGCATGATGGAGACCTGATCGGTAATGGCCAGGATCTCCCGCAGCTTGTGGGTGATAAGGATGATGGTTGCCCCCTGATCCCGCAGCTTTTTCAGCACCTCGAACAGGTGATCCGCCTCTTGCGGGGTCAGTACCCCGGTCGGCTCGTCGAGGATCAGGATGCGGGCGCCGCGATAGAGCGCCTTGAGAATTTCGACCCGCTGTTGCAAGCCAACCGGCAGATCTTCGACCTTCTCGTGCAGCGGCACGTCGAGGCCATAATCCCGCGCCAGTTCGCCAAGCAGCTTTTCGGCTGACGCCACGCTCTGCTGAAGGTGCCAGCCGTTCTCAGCGCCGAGGATGACGTTTTCCAATACGGTGAAGTTGTTGACCAGCATGAAGTGCTGGTGAACCATGCCCACCCCTGCGGCAATCGCATCTTGTGAGCCATGGGGTTTGAAAGGATTCCCGTCGATCAGCATCTCGCCTTTGTCGGCATGGTAGAAACCATAAATGATGCTCATCAGGGTGGACTTACCGGCGCCATTTTCGCCGACAATGCCGTGGATACTGCCTTTGCGAACCTTAAGGTCGATCAGCTTGTTGGCGTACACTTCGCCGAACCGCTTATCGATACCTCTTAATTCGATGGCATAGCGATCTGTCTGGTCCATGATGCAGCCCTGCGTTTCATGAAATAAGACTAAAAACCGGCCCGTGCGGGCCGGTGGTGCGTTGAGAGTAGTAGCAACTATCTAATTAGTATTTGCAGGTGTTATCGCTCATGTAGTCATGAACCTTGACCTTGCCAGCGATGATTTCAGCCTTGATGGCATCTACCTTGGCTTTCATTTCCGGGGTGATCAGCTTCTCGTTGTCCTTGTCGAGAGCCCAATCCACACCGCCTTCGGCCAGACCCAGGTTCTTGATACCCGGCTTCCACTCGCCTTTGGCAGCGTCATCCCAGGTCTGGTAAGCGGCCAGACCCACAGACTTGACCATGGAGGTCAGCATGGTGCCCGGTTGCAGGTGGTTCTGGTTGGAGTCCACCCCGATGGCGAACTTGCCGCTGTCCTTGGCTGCCTGATAGACACCGATACCGGTACCGCCGGCTGCGGCGTAAACCACATCAGCGCCCTTGGCGAACTGGGACTTGGCCAGCTCGGCACCTTTCGCTGGGTCAGCAAACGCGGCCGGGGTAGAGCCCGCCATGTTCTGGAACACTTCGATCTTCGGATTGACGAACTTGGCCCCCTGCTCGTAACCGCACTGGAATTTGCGGATCAGCGGGATATCCATGCCGCCCACGAAGCCGACCTTGCCGCTCTTGGAAGCGATGGCTGCCAGTGCGCCCACCAGGAAGGAACCTTCATGCTCCTTGAAGATGACGGACTGGACGTTCGGCTTGTCGACCACCATGTCGATGATGGTGAACTGGGTTTTCGGGAATTCGGTCGCTACTTTCTCGACGGCAGAGCCCATGTTGAAACCGACCGCCACGATCGGGCCGTTGCCACGGCTGGCCAGACGACGCAGACCCTGCTCGCGCTGGGCTTCGTTCTGGGGTTCAAACTCTTTGACCTTGACGCCCTTGTCCTTGTTGTAGAGCTCGACGCCGTTACGGAACACGGCTTCGTTGAATGATTTGTCATACTTGCCCGCGGTGTCATAAATGACGGCTGGCTCGGAAGCAGCCTGAGCAGAGAGAGCAGCGAGAGTGAGGGAGGCCACAGTGGCCAGCTTGAGCACTTTAGTCACGATCGTATCCTTGATTGTTATTAAGTGAGGGAACTTGCTTGCCTGTCAGAGCAGGCTATCTAGCACGCAGGCTTACTCTAAGTCAGCCCCGATGCGGGTCAAGCAAATGATAAGGGAAAAACGTTTGCGTTAACGGTTTGAATTCTAAGCAAATAACATTATAAGCAGTTGTTTTTTAGCTACTTTTCAGTTTTTTATGCTAACAACCAAAAGACCCAAACGACATTTCTCTTATTGTTCAGCAAGTTACTGTAAACCGTTTTCCCCTCTTATTCATCCAGCCCCCCGGCAAGCCCGTGATCCGGCTCGCAAAATCCCCACAAACCGCGCGAGCAAGAGTTGGCTACAGCTGGAGACCTCCCCGTCCCGTTCTCTCTGCGCCAGCCAAAAATGGCCGCACCGGAGCCCCCCGCAAGCGCCCATCTTGCCCCTCCCCCCGAGTTTGGATTTGGTCTGGCAGGGGGATGGCCGTATAATCCCCGCCTGTATAAATAAACAGGAGTGGTGATGGACGTTTCAACCCTGCTCGACGGGCTCAACGACAAGCAAAGAGATGCCGTTGCGGCGCCCCGCAGCAACCTGCTGGTGCTGGCCGGTGCCGGTTCGGGCAAGACCCGGGTGCTGGTGCACCGTATCGCCTGGCTGATGCAGGTGGAACGCTGTTCACCCTTCTCCATCATCGCGGTCACCTTTACCAACAAGGCGGCGGCCGAGATGCGCGGCCGGGTCGAGAAGGTGATCGGCGACGGCGTGCGCGGCATGTGGATCGGCACCTTCCACGGCATCGCCCACCGCTTGCTGCGGGCCCACCATCTGGATGCGGGCTTGCCGCAGGATTTCCAGATCCTCGACTCCGACGACCAGTACCGGCTGATCCGCCGGGTGCTCAAGGTGCTCAACCTTGACGAGAAGCACTGGGCCCCGCGCGCCGTGATGGGCTACATCAACGGCAAGAAGGACGAGGGCTTGCGCCCCGGCGACATCGACCTCTACGGCGACCCCGTCACCCGAACCTATCAGCAGATCTACAAGACCTATCAGGAGACCTGCGATCGCTCCGGTCTGGTGGACTTCGCCGAGCTGCTGCTGCGCGCCCACGAGCTGTGGCTCAACAAGCCGCACATCCTCGAGCACTACCGCGACCGCTTCCAGAACATCCTGGTGGACGAGTTTCAGGATACCAACGGCATCCAGTACGCCTGGCTGCGGATGCTGGCGGGCAACAGCGGCAAGGTGATGATCGTCGGTGACGATGATCAGTCCATCTACGGCTGGCGCGGCGCCAAGATCGAGAACATCCAGCGCTTCCTGACCGACTATCAGGGCGCCGAGACCATCCGCCTCGAGCAGAACTACCGCTCCACCGCCAATATCCTCAAAGCCGCCAACAGCGTCATCGCCAACAACGCCGAGCGCCTTGGCAAGGAGCTGTGGACCGAAGGGGCCGAGGGCGAGCCGATCTCCCTCTACGCCGCCTTCAACGAGGTGGACGAAGCGCGCTTCGTGGTCGGCCGTCTCAAGGATTGGAAGGAAAAGGGCGGCCTGTTGGCCGACTGCGCCATCCTCTATCGCTCCAACGCCCAGTCGCGGGTGCTGGAAGAGGCGCTGATGCAGGACGCCATGCCCTACCGCATCTACGGCGGCCTGCGCTTCTTCGAGCGGCAAGAGATCAAGGACGCCATGGCCTACCTGCGGCTTATCAACAACCGCGGCGACGACGCCAGCTTCGAGCGGGTGGTCAACACCCCGACCCGCGGCATCGGCGATCGCACCCTCGAGATCCTGCGCGGCAACGCCCGCGATCAGGGGCTCAACCTGTGGCAATCGGCCAAGGCGCTGCTCAACGACAAGGTGCTGACTGGTCGCGCCGGTAACGCGGTGCGCGGCTTTGTCGAACTGATCGACGCGCTGGAGGAGCAGGTCTCCCTGCTGCCGCTGCACCAGCAGGCGGATATCGCCATCCAGAACTCCGGCCTCAAGGCGATGTATCTGGCGGAAAAAGGCGAGAAATCCCAGGCGCGGGTAGAGAACCTGGACGAACTGGTCACCGCCTGCCGCCAGTACCAGCGCCCGGACGAGCTGGAGGATATGAGCGATCTCTCCGCCTTCCTCGCCCATGCGGCGCTGGAATCCGGCGAGAATCAGGCCGACGAATATGCCGATGCGGTGCAGCTGATGACCCTGCACAGTGCCAAGGGGCTGGAGTTCCCGCTGGTGCTGCTGGTCGGCGTCGAAGAAGGGATGTTCCCCAGCCAGCAATCCACCGAGGAGTCAGGCCGGCTGGAAGAGGAGCGCCGCCTCTGTTACGTCGGCATGACCCGCGCCATGGAGAAACTCTACATCTGTTATGCCGAGAGCCGCCGCATCTATGGCCGCGAGATGTTCCACAAGCCGAGCCGCTTTATCCGCGAGATGCCCGCCGAGTGTCTGGAAGAGATCCGGCTGCGCACTCAGGTCAGCCGCCCCACCCAGTACGGCCGCTTTAGCCAGAACGAGGTGCAACAGAGCTTCGACGCCAGCGGCATCAAGCTCGGCCAGCGGGTGCTCCATCCGAAATTCGGCGAAGGGGTGGTACTCAACTTCGAAGGGGTCGGCCAGCAGAGCCGGGTGCAGATCCAGTTCGACGACGTCGGCGCCAAATGGCTGGTGACGGCATATGCCAGATTGGAAGCGCTCTGATTTTTCCTGCTCTTGATGCAATCAACCCGGCTTAGGCCGGGTTGGTTGAATCATTTATTGAGATGGCTTCATAACTCGCTCATTCGAATACGCTTCGCGATTTACCCAACCCAATGCCCACATCAGAGTAAGATAATGACTGGGACCCCATCCTAAGATACATTCACAACGGTGCTGAACTGAATAAGGCAGTACAATACAAAGAGGCAGACCAAAAGGAGATCAAAGCAATAACCATACCCCTTCCACAGAATATCAATGATAAACTTAAACATCAATTAAATATATATCAGAAATGGCCTACACTAATTCACCATTTGGTTCGATTGCCACATTAAAATTATATTTCACTTACTTCCTCCATACTATTTATCTTAGGTGAATATCGTGAGCTATTTATTAAGCCATCGATGCCAATATATATAGGTGAATCTAATAATGTAAGTAGATTATGTTCTACTAAGTTAGTGACTATCGGATATAACTCCCATACCGGAACACCACAAAGGTCTGCTATATCAATTAATGATCGCATCCCATCCGACCAAGTAAGCAAATCCATCATTACCTTTACTTCCTGACCACTTGATTTGGTTGATAACGTTGGATAAAGTCCTCGCCTTCCTAACTGTGGTTCACAATAAACGTTAACCTTTGGGTAGGTGAAATTTTCAATAGCTTCAATAGCTTTCATTAACGCATTATAGCCACCAGCCAATCCTTCGGGTGTAACCACATGTTCAAGATCATCAAGAGAGGTGTGGTATTCAGCATACTCACCATATTTTGTTCTCATAATTGATGCTATCGGTAAATCAACACCTGGCGCACAATATTGACGCTCATCACTACCTCTATCGGCCCAATTATAACGCTTGAAATTTTCATCTATATTCTTTAAGACATGTAATGCAATAATATCACTAATTGTTTTTCCATTTCTTGAGGGAAGATAAGAATAGCATCTATTATCTCCGACACAGGAGATGTTAAATCCAGCAAAAACGTTAGATTTTAAAGTTATGATATTTTTGCTTAAATATGTTATTGACCCAATGGTTTCTGGTATAAAAACAAATCTATATGTATACTTGTTGTTTTTCCTTTCACTCAACCACTTGGCCAGATATGCCGTGACAGAAATCCCAGACAGTTCATTATTTGCCATAGATGGGTGACAAATGTAGGTTGAAATAAAAACCTCTTTATCTGACTGCCCTCTAATTAATAGCTCACCATAAGTCAACCAACCATTAAATAGCTCAGAGTCTATAACAACATGGTACTCTCCTTCCTCTAACTGCATTCTGTCATTTTGTGAAATACAGAAACCCCACCTCTTTTTGTAATATGATGTGATATATGGTATTGCATTAGGCTGATCAGGGAGAGAATATAGGAATTTATTTAACTCCGATAAATCCATTCGTTTATTAACCGGAATACTATACCCCACTAAATGGAGATTATTTTCACGAAAGTCACATATCTTCTTACCGCTTGGTGTAATGATATATGCCTCGCGAACACGCCATTCTTCGGGGATCGTCCAATCGAAAACTTGCTCCCCCGACGCCACCTCATGCGTCCTGAGATCAGGAATTATATTGGTTAATTCTTTAAGGGTGTTCCTCACACCATCACCAGTAATACTCCTATTAAAATGCCACAGCGACTTGGCAAGAGCATGAATACAATTACCTATCATTACTACCGCTCCTCTATAGAAAATAAGTGGTCACGAGCTTTACCATCGTCTATGAGCTTACTTATATAGTTAAACATATCCGCAGCATTTATTGTTCTTAAGCCACTACCATGCCTGGGCCTGAATCCCTTATAAAGCCCTGCAGACCATAGCAACTCCCCAGCTGGATTCACATTTGTTACAACCCCACGTTCGATATCTCGCACATATAATTTATATTTTTTTCTTGTTGTTTCACCTTGAATGTTCGTGTAGTCTCCAGAAAATTCTTTGAAATATCGATAACTAACCATTTTTACTTCTTCAATATGATGATAAAACGTCATGCTGTACTGATCTTCCAAATCTAAAGATGCTATTTTACCACCCATATCCTTTAAAATACCAAATGGGGAATCTTCAGCATAAGCACTTTCATTATCAACTTTTGAAAACAACTTTTGATAATTACCAATAACTGCAAATGAATAAATTGGGTGTCCTGTTCTTATGGCATCTTTATGCTTTCGAGCAACCTCAGTTAATGAGCCCATTTGTGATGGTGTGGTTCTGATATCAAATGGCACACCTTGGGTAAAATCAAAGTTAAATAATGGCAACAACAATGTCCCTTGCTGTCCCAGCACATCCAACAGACTATCTAAAATATCGCCAGGAGAAATTGACGAACCATTTCTTTTGTATTCAAGAAGTGTTCTTTTAATATTACTATGAATAAGGACTGTATCTCCTGGTACGATTCCAGATTGAAGCCATCTCTGTCTGAGAGAGCTGACATGAAATATATTATTACTCATCTACATTTCCTTTATTCTGACAAAAACTCATCCCAAAACCCCATCAGATATTTATTTTTTAAGACCAGCAAAGCTGGGACACACACCTTTCTGACAGAGGCGTAGCTGATAACGCTACGCCCTGTTTATTCGGCGCAGGTACCTGATTACTTAACCAACTTGCTCTCCATCACCCCTTGCTTGCCCTCCTCTTCGCTGACCTGACTCAGCTTGGAGCGGGCCATCAGCAGGCCCATCTTGACCTCCTGCCATACGTAGTAGTTTTTACCCGCCTCGGTGCTGAGGGTCAGGGTGGCATCGTTCTCCGACTTGGAGGTGATGGTGTGGCTGCCCGGTGTCACCTGCTTGAGGATGTAGGTGTGGGCCACGGTATCGCCGACCGCCATACCATCCACCAGCAGCGGCATTTTGACGGCCGCCCCGAAGGTCTCGTTGCGATAGATATAGAGGTTGGCCGCATCCTTGGGCGCCACAAACTGCTTGGCCTGCGCGTCTGCGGTGGCATCGGCCATAGGTACGGAAGCACAACCGGAAAGCAGCGCCGCCGACAGCAGGGCGGCACCCATCATTATTTGCCTGAACATAGTCGTTATTTTTTAGTGGGTTAACGGGATTTAAAGGTTCGCATGAGCCTGTGTTGGCTGACAATCGCTCAAATCGAGCGGGGTGTGACCCGGCTCAATTTTCCAGTATTTGGCAGACTCCCCTGTCGCTATCATCCCTCTCGCCAAATCGGCCATTGCCCTTCAGAGCCCCGCTGGCAGCCAAACGGGAGCGTGTGGCCCGCCGCCTGTATGCATAAGACAAAACGATGGTATTTTCGCAAAAATTATAAATTAAATTTATACAAACCGTTTTGGCTGCAACTCAGGGCTCGGAGCTGCCATCACAGGTGCCAACAAGGGGTTGGCCGACTCAAAGATACGAGCCCGCAATTCAGCATGAAGGGAGACGCCAGCAGAAGGCCCATGATTTATCTCGTCTTTCAGCTGTGGCCAGCCAGCTGATTGAGTTGGTTTTTAATGACGCGATCATCCGAATATGTTTCGATATTCCCCCTGCACCGCTCAGCAAATTGACTATATCGCCAAGGATTATCAGTGCCTACTGGATTTATGAACCACGCCCACGCCAACCGACTGGCTATTAGAACCTGCGCATCTCTAAGCAGGATCAATTGGCCTCTCTACTTGGCGCTTTTGATCACAGCCGCTTTGCCGACTATCTATACCACCACGCGAATCTTCTACCTCGGCGATCTCCCGACAGAGTGGGGAGTCAACATTGCAAGCCAGCTGGCCTGGGTCAATCTGGGGCTGGAGGTTGTGCAGGAGGCGCTGATTCTGCCGTTGTTCTATCTCTTGGGAAAAACACTCCATGAGCGTGACGCCACACTGAACAAGCTCAAAACAGGCCTCATTGTCACCGTCGGGATCTATTCCCTCTTTACGGGTCTCATTGCTCTCTTCGCTATGCCACTGGTGCAGGCTATGGCTCAAAGCCCGGAGCAAGTTGCGGCCACCGTGGACTATATACGTCTCGAAATGATTGGCACGACTCTCTTCAATGCGGTTCGCTTCCTGACCATATTTTTCGTCCTGCAAGATTGGCGCCGCGCCATATATACCGTTCTTGCCATCCAGCTTCTGGTCAGTGTCACCCTTGATACACTTCTGCTCAGTCAGCAGGAATTTAGCTTTCGGCTAGGGGTCAACGGCATCGCGTACAGCAATATAGTGGCAAGCATCTGCACCCTCGTTTATGCGCTCGTAGTGGTCCGGCAGAGATACCGGCTCACCTCTGCTGACTTGCATGTGCAAGCCGACTTCGGATGGATGCGGGAGTGGTTCCGAGTTGGCAAATGGAGCGGCGTGGACTCATTGATACGGAATGCTTTCTTCCTCATTTTCATCATCAGAATGATCAATGTTGTCGAAGAACAAGGGACATTCTGGGTTGCCAACAGCTTTATATGGGGATGGTTACTGCTTCCGTTTTTACCGATGGCAGATCTCATAAAGCAAGATGTGTCACAAGGAGACAAGCTCCCGCATTGGGACAAAATGCTTGGCTATTTCACCACCTGCGTCCTCATAGCAATTGCATGGATACTCCTCTCACCGGGTTATGAATGGTTCATCAGAAACATCCTCAACACAGCGATCACCCAGCATCTTCACCTGATCCTGCTTTCGCTGCCGTTTTACATGCTGTTCATGTTCAACACCTGCATGGATAGCGTCCTGTATGGTCGGGGACAGACCCGTTATTTGGCCATTCAATCGGTGATCACCAACGTCACAGTCTATGGCACCGCCTATGCGTGCTACCTGCAAGGCTGGTTGACGCCATCACTCGATGGCATAGCGATTCTCTTTGGGTGTGGTATTGCGGTGGACACGCTGGTAACCGGATGGCTCTACAACCGGCACCTCCGACAAGAAAATTACGCAGTCTAGGCCATGTATGTTGCTAAAGCAGATAGCATCTCCCTGACGACTCAAACCGGCTTGAAACAAAAAGATGGGTGTCCCAATAAAAGTACCGCCAGCCAAGGCGTCATGTTGCCCCACCCCAGATGAGAGTCATTAATGTCTAAGTTAATACCGACACTGCGCCGGATGGGGTTGTGGTTGTTACGAAAAACGGCGCTGGCGCTGCTGACCAGCCTGCTGTTTATGATCTCGTTTACCCTGTTTCAATACGTGTCGTGGTGGCCCGCACTGACCGAGGATACGTCCCTCGAATGGAGTGGCCTCTCTTCAGGCCATACCATTGCCGAGCTGGCCCCGACCATGCTGGAGTTCAGCGTCGTGCTCGCTGGTGCTTTTTTACCCCTGTTTGTGCTGACACCACGTCTGCTGTTGCTGCTGCTCTTTGCCGGACTTTGGTTGTGGCAAACCTATGACCTCGCCTTTATGACGGCGACCGCCTCGACCTGGCAGCCTCACGAGATCATCTGGACTTTTATCCTGCCCCATACCCACTGGTTGCTGCTAACCCTGCTGCCGCCTCTGCTGCTGATCCGCCATCTGGACAACCAACTATTTGCCACAACGCCAACAGCACACTCGGAGATGAGCCCTCTTGCAGACAAACCGTAATCGAGGGAATCGTCCGATTACGCTTCGCTAATCGAACCTACACGACGACTCAAAGCGGCTTGAAGCGGTGCAATTGAAGGGCAGGTAAACAGAGAGGGGAGATCAGAAACCCGGCCGCCAGACGGGGCGCGGTGGCCGGGTGAATTGTAAAGAGTAGGGTGACAGGGAAAGGGATCAGCCTAGTCTAATCAACTCGATGGGGGCGTAACGCTCTCCGGAGTTTGCCAGCAGCACGCACTTCTCATGCTCCGCCTGATAGGGGGTCATGTTGTCGGTATGGGCCTCTTTCAGAAAATCGACTGCGCCAGTGGCGGTAATCATCACGCGCTGACCCAGGTTCAGCACATTGCGGTTACGGTCATAGATCTTCATTTCATTCTCCTTTTCTTGTGTCCTGGCGGATGCGCAGGCGTCTGTCCAGGACAACGGCATTCAGCCTACGCCCCTGAAAAAAGGTGATTTATGTCACAGATCAAAAAAGGGGCGATAAGGGACTCGCTGGCTCACAAAGCGAGCATCCCCCTTGGCCAGCGGTTGTCGCGCGAAGTAGCGCTACCCTGCCCTTTTCGTCGCGGCAGGCTCGAACCCGGCAGCGGTTGGGGTATATTGGTGGCCGATTAGCCAGTCTCATTCAATGTGGCCGCACACGCGGGCCGCTGTTTCAACAAGATGGAGAGTGCTCATGAATCGCGACATTACCGCCCAGTTCATCAAGATGCTGACCAATCTGGATCACTGTCTGGCCAAGGCCGAGGCCCACGCCGCGGCGAAGCAGTTCAACGTGGAGAACTTCTTCGGCGAGCGGCTGATCGTCGATATGCTGCCGCTGTCCAAGCAGGTGCTGATCTGCTGCGATTCGGCCCGCGCCGTGGTCGCCACCGCCAGCCACAGCGAGCTGCCGGCCATGGGCGATGACCCCAAGACCATGGCGGATCTGCGCGCCCATATCGGCAAGACCATCACCTATCTGCAAGGCAAGCTGGAGGCGGACTACAGCGAGTATGCCAGCGCCCGCTACGTGCCCCACTGGGCGGGCGGCAAGGGGATGGATGGCCATACCTGCGTCCATGAGTACGGCATTCCCAACTTCTACTTCCACCTCACCATGGCCTACGCCCTGCTGCGCCGCGCCGGGGTCGATCTCGGCAAGCGCGACTATCTGGGCGGGCTCAACCTGCAATAAGCGCTGCGCGCCACAGGCGGCAAACAGATAGCAAAAGCCTGCCACGCGGCAGGCTTTTTTATATCGGGTGGTACTGGGCTGGTGTGCAGAAGGGCTGCACCCTAGAAGGGGCCGTTGCGCTCGCGCAGCTTGTCGGGCAGGCCGTCGTGATCACCCAGCTCGCGCGCGGGTACGTCATCCCAGTGCAGCTTGCCAAGGGTGATATTGCGCTCGGGATGCACGGCGTAGTGGATGCGGTTGTCCTCCCGATCCGTGTCGCCGATGCAGAGCAGGCGGACGATCTCCTCGGTGTTGTTGATAAAGGCGTGGGCCAGCCCGTCACCGGCCTTGAAACCGACCGAATCCCCCGGTTGCAGCCGATAGAGCACGCCGTCGAGCCAGACATCCGGCGTCCCTTCCAGCACGTGGACAAACTCGTCTTCGGTCTTCTCGGCATGGGGCCAGCTGGTGCGATGGCCGGGCTCGACAATCTCGTGGTGAATGCCGATGCGGCTAAAGCCGAAGTGCTTGCCGAGGGCGCAACCGCGCGATAGGGGCTCCTGGCTGCCGGAGTAGTAGCGCGGCGTCTGCTCTTGCAGCTCGCTCCAGTGTTTGATGCAGGGGTGGCGATTCATAGCGGTTCCTTTTCTATGAGGATGCAGTCACGGGAAGGAGCATCCTAACTGCCTGAATGCGGCTGAGAAAAGCAGAAATCGGTCGCCGATTTCACCGCTGACAGCGAAACGGCGGACTCGGCGATGGGTCGATCGCCTATTCCGTAAGGGCTGAACGGCCATGCCAGCGGCATGTGGTGCGGACAAAAATAGAGACAAAAAGAGGGAGCCGCTGGCTCCCTCTCTCGATCTGTCTGCCCCCGTTTTCTGAGGCTGACATTCCGCTCTTATTTCCCGCTCTTATTTCCCCAGATTGTCCGCCAGCTGTTTGGCGCGGCTGGCCGCCCACTGGTCGATCATCTTCTCCATCTCCTCGGCGGTGATGGGCTCATCCTTGTGGGTGGTATCCGTGCTCTCACGGGCATCCATCACTCGCACCAGCAGCTTGCCGCTCCGGGAGTCGAGCAGCTGGGCCATGCTGCCCACCTTGAGCAGGTAAGGCTCCTTGCCGATCACTTCGCGGGTGACGTTGATGGCGATCTTGGCCGGTAGCAGGTCACGCAGCTTGGGGTCGGGGCGGGTCAGGTCGAAGTTGGTGACGGCGGCCTGGATCCGCATGACCTTCGGGCCGGGGGCGGTGGCGATCTTGACGCCCTGCTTGATCAGCTCGCTCTGGAACTTGTCGTGGTAGTAGCGGCCAATCTGGTTCTGTTCATTGGCGGTCAGCAGATACCACTGACCGTTCTCCTGACGAATAAACTGCAGCGGATCGAGCAGCACCTCATTGTATTGGCGCAGGTCAACGCCCGGCTCCTTGTAGACGCGCTGATTGGGGTTGCTCTCGCTCTGCTGGAAGGCAGTCAGCGGGATCGCCTGCAAGCTGTGGGATACCTGATTCTTGACGGCGCAGCCACCCAGCAGGGCCGCAGCCACGGCAACCATCACGACCTTTTTCATATTTGCTCCTGCATTTTACTGTTTGTTTTTGCTGTGAATTTCGCACCACATGGCTGGAGATCCCGTGCTGGAAGCCGCCAATGTCACAGAGAAATAACCTATTCATCACCTTCCTACAAGGGACAGATCAGGATTGTTCAGCTCACATCCAAGTTGTCACAATTGAGGCACTTTTGTACAGGGTCAGCCAGGGTACGAACGGCAATCTGGCGAGGGTTCGGTTGTTTAATCCGGCTAAATGGGGCGGCGGAAAGCGCGCAGTTTTTTCAAACGATAGAGGCCAGCGAGCGGCGTGAGTTGAACGGGGGAATGCCCTGGAACGCGCGATGACCGATCATCAGCCATCTTGCGCAAACTTGCCTGCCGCCGGAGAAGCGGCAGGCTCATTCATCAGTTATCGAGATCCCAGGGACACTGCTTGACCAGCCCCTCTTTGCCGCTGGCGACGATCGCCTGCTGCACCATCCGTTTGTAGCGATTCTTGATATGGGCGGGCAGCGCGGGCACCAGCAGCCGCTCGTCAAACTCCGGCAGCGGGCGATCCGGCAGCACCGCCTGCTCCTGCGGGCTGAGGGGCGGCCGGGAGGCCATATTGCTGGCCGAAATGGTGGGCGTGCCCACCAGCATCTGGCGTTGCAGCGGCGCGCTCAGCAGAAAATCCACCAGCAGGTAGGCGGCCTTGAGCCGAGCGGGATCATCGCCGACATGACGGGCGATGGAGATCGCATCGAGGGCATAGATGGCCCCCTCCTGCACCATGGCGATCCGCCACTGCTGATCGTTCTGCTTGTTGCACTCCACCAGCTCCAGCCCCCAGGTGGTGGCAAAGGTCTGCTGGCGCAGATCCTCACAGCGGTTGGCCTGATTGAACCAGAAGCCACGACTGGCTCGCAGCCGCTGCGAGAGCTGCTGCTCCACCTCTTGCTGCAAGGTCTTGTCGGCCAGCATCTCGCCACTGGCAAACAGGGCGGGCGACTTGCCCAGCGAGAGCAGCACCGAAAAGAGCAGCGGCTCGAACTGGTCGCAGAACTCGGCAAACTGACCCGGCGGCGAGCTGTTGGCGAGTACCTGCCAACTGGTTGGCGCTTGCGGCACCTGCTTGCTGTCATAGGCGAGGCTGAACATGGTGTAGGAGAAGGGTACCGAGTAGTTGCGCTCCCCCTGCTTGTCATACTCGGTGTTCTTGAGGGCAGGCTTCACCTCGGTGTAGTGCTGCAGACGGCTGAAATCGATGGGGAGCAGCAGCTTGAACAGCGGCTGGTGATGGGCCTTGTAGAAGTAGCTGGTCGGCAGCACCACATCGGCGCTGCGGGTGCGCAGGGCGCGGTAGACGCTGTCGAAATCGGTCAGCAGCGGCTCGATCCGGCTGACCGTCGCCTCCACCCCATGGGCTTTGGCGTAGTCGGCAAACTGTTGTTCATAACCCGCAGGCAGATAGCCCCACTCCAGCAATTTGAGCTGAACCGGGGCCGCCAGCGCCGGGGTCATCCCCAACAACCAGCAAAGAGGCAGTAGACGCATGGCCGGGTACTCCTGACAGGTAAACCTTGTTGGAGTATAGGCCCATGCGCCCACTCGTCAGGCCACCAGCTCAGCGCCCATGCTGGCCAGAATGGAGAGGCTGACCACCGCAAACAGCACGCCGGTCACCAGATTGAGCGGCCGCTGCACCCGCAGCAGCAGGCGCTGGGCGCGATCGGTGGAGAGGCTCCACGCCAGCAGCCCGAACCAGCAGAGGGAGATGATGAAGAGCTCGCCCACCAGCAGGCTGCGGGTCACCCCGTCCACCTCTGGTGTCACCATGGCGGCCAGCAGACCGATAAAGAACACCAGCGCCTTGGGGTTGAGCAGATTGGTGGCAAGGCCCGTGCGCACGCCCCTGCCCCAACCATGCAGCTCGTTGGCGGCGTTGGCCATCACGGTACTGCTCTGCTGGCGAGCCGCCATCAAGGCGCCCCACCCCAACCAGCCCAGATAGAGGGCGCCGCAGCACTTGATCACCATAAACAGCAGCGGGTGGCTGGCGATCAGCATGCTGATCCCGGTCAGGCTAAGGGTGGCGTGCACCATGATCGCCAGCGAGATGCCCAGCGCCGCACCAAGGGCGGTCGGCCGGTGCAGGCTGGTGCGCAGGATCAGGGCGAAATCGGGACCGGGGCTGGCCAGTGCAATAAGGTGCATCAGGCCGAGGGTAACGAACAGACTGGTCAGCATAACAACTCTCGCTTTAACGACGGAGAGCCAGCATGGCGGATCAGCAGGGGGGGCGGCTTGTAAAAGATTGCATCTGGGCACGAAATTCGGCGGGAGTCAGACCGAATGCCTGACGAAAGCCGTGGTGAAAGTGACTCTGATCGAAGAAGCCAACTGCCAGCGCCACCTCACTCACCGCCATGCCGCTCGCCAGTAACCGCTTGCCCTGCTCCAGCCGCAGCCGTTTCAGCCAGGCGTAGGGGGTCATGCCGCTGCGTTTCTTGAACTGGCGCAAGAAGGCGAAGCGATCGAGCCCGAGCAGACCCGCCAACTCTTCCAGCGAGTGGGGTTCGTCGAGGGTAGCCATCAGGTAGTCGCGCAGAAATCGCAACTGGGGATCCGCCAACTGGTGTACCTCGGGGGCCAGATGCAGCAGCTCTCCCAGCAGGGCGAGCAGCTGGCTCTCGATAAGCAGGCCATCGGCCTTGGGGTTGTCGAGATAGCCGTGCAGCTGGGCAAAGCCCTGATAGAGGTCGGGGCGGCTCTGCAATCCCTTGTCGAAGAAGGGTTCCGGCTGCTCCGGCAGCCAGAGCGCCAGCTGCTGGGGATCGATGGCGAAGACCCGCACCTCGTACCCTTCCGGCAGCAGGCTGAGGCCGTCGTGCACCTCATCCGGGTTGACGGTAGAGAGCACCCCGCGCACCAGATGGTGACTGTTCCCCTTGTGGATAAACTTCTGGCCACCCCGCTGCACCAGCCCGATATGGTAGTCGAGATGGACATGGCGGCCGTAGCTGAACGCCCTGTGGTGGGAGTGTGACAGCTCGACACCCGGCAGGTGCGGGGATTGCCAGTAGCGGATGAGGGAATCGGTGGTATTCATGGGTTATAGATACACCGCAAACAAGCTGAAAGCTTGTAGCCGACATTCCGCACCTGATTTAGGAATAAATTTGTCGGTAGCGCTCACCCAATACCTCCAAAATGATCTGCTGGTCTCCTGTTAGCTCCGTTACTTGTGGCGGAGCTTCTCCCAGTCGATATTCATGGATGCCACCAAAGCGCAAAAAGATCCAACGGGCCGTCGGCTGCTGGGTCGGTTTTTTTTTCATATCCGCCACACTGCGGTTCTGCGCCACTAATCCCTGCCTGATCCGGTGCTCCAACGCTGCGTAAATCATCAGGCTACAGGTCATCACCATCAGCAACGCTTCAATCCGCTCCGGTTTTTTCAGGTACAGTGAGGAGGTTAAAAACTCCGGGCTCTTGAGAAAACGAAAGCCTCGCTCGACATTCTGCTGTGCTTTATAGGTGGCCAACAGTTCGGCCATAGTCAGCGTATCGCTGTGGTCATTGGTCGCCAGGATGAACACCCCGGTCTGGTTGCGAGCCTCTTCAACGCAAGCCAGACTAGTTGCCGCCAACCCAGTGATTTGAAACTGATGGCCAATTGGCTCTTCGCCACTCTTGGGTCTGCCACGTCCTGTATAAACGGGTTCACCTACCACTTCGGCATCCAGTTGCAGCAGCATCAAGCTGGCGGTAAAACGGCTCAACTCAGCGTGGGCATCCGCTTGACAGGCAAAGCGTCGGGCACACAATTTGGCGAAGGCTTTGAGCTCGCGGGTGCTCTCTTTAAGCAGGTTTTTTGCCAGTGTCTGCTGCTCGCGATGGCTGGCCTGTTCGCTGCGCACCAACATCCAGCGCTGCGCGACGCCGGCATAATGGGCGGATTGCCAACAGCCATGATAACCATTGCCCAGCGCAACCAGCGACTGGGTGCCAATCGTTGCCACGGCCTGCTTGGCCTCATTCAACGTGACAGGCACCCGGGTGACAAACAGTTGCTGCTGTTGCTCCAGCAATTGCAAGGTCTCGGCGCAGTACAGTGCTGCATCACCGACCAGATAACGGCTCTCCTGCGCGGCCTTGAGGCTGCTCAAATGGCGACGAACAGTCTGGGCAAAGGCTTTGGTGTCGTTACTGTTGCCACTGAGGGCCTGCATGTAGATGGGTAGCCCGGCCTGATTTTCACAGATGAGTTCCAGAATAACCTGGTTCAGCTCTGGCCGATGATCTCGACTATAACCCCGCACCAATTGCAGCTTGCCGGTCTGCTCGCCATCGGCCTGGTCATAGGCGCCATCGACGTGGAAGCTGGTGATATCGAGGTGCACAGCGGTGCTTTTGAGCCCCAGCCGCTCGACGACTTGCGCCGCCATCACCTGATACAAGGTGCTGACATCGGCGTCGAAGAGGGCATCGAGACAGCGCCCGAGCACATCATCATTGAGGTCATCAGCACAGATCCCGGGGCCGATCAGGCGCTCAACCGGCTTGTTAGCGAAAAATTGCGGGAACATGTGCAGGGTGCTGCTGTGAAAGCCGAGGCCGTTCACTATCATGGCGACCAGCGCTTGACCATGTGAGACCTTGAAAGGGGGCGTTTTGGGGAGCACGGCATCGATCATGCGGGCAATGCCCAGTTCTTGGCAGAGTGCGGCGACCAAACCAAGGTGATCGAGGTTACGGATAGAGATAGCGGGAGCGGCCATGATGATCTACCTGCAAAAGAGAGTAATAGATCAGAATGGCCGATCGCCGTCAAGCTTTGAAAAAGCCAAAATTAGGTGCGGAATGACGG
>NZ_JBFODN010000244.1:0-17298 GCF_040908345.1 Aeromonas sp. R3-1 | reverse complement strand
GTGGCCTCTTTTTATGCTCTATGAGCCGCGATGGCGAGAGGGACTCAGGCCGCCTTGGCCAGAGTTACCTCATCACTCTTTTTGACCCGCAGTTTTTTCAGGGCAACCGCCACCACGCCGCTGACGATGGCACCGCAGATCATGCAGAGCAGGGCCAGCAGCGGCTTGTTGACCGCACCCAGCAGGGCCACGATGGGGCCACCGTGGGCGACGCTGTTGGTGATGCCAAACAGGAAGGCCATCACTGCGGCGGTCATGCTGCCCAGAATGTTGGCCGGGATCACTGCCAGCGGATCACGGGCGGCAAACGGAATCGCCCCTTCGGAGATCCCCACCAGACCCATGGCGCCGGCGGCTTTGCCCGCTTCGATTTCAGAGGCATCGAAGATACCGAGCTTGCGACCGAGTACGGTAGCCAGCGACATGCCAAGGGGCGCGGCCGGGATGGCGCAGGCCATGGCACCCATAAACTGGGTCTGACCGGAGGCGATCATGCCGACCGAGAACAGGAATGCCACCTTGTTGACCGGGCCACCCATATCAAAGCCGGCCATACCCCCCAGCACGATACCCAGCAGCACCAGACTGCCACCGCTCATGGAGAGCAGCATGGCGTTGAGGCCGGTCATCATGTCGGCAATGGGGGCGCCGATGATGAAGATGAATACCGCAGCGATAAAGAGCGACCCGACGATAGGGGCGATCAGGATCGGCACCAGCGGTTGCACCATCTTGTGGTACTGGCGGGTGGCAATCCAGCGCACCAGATAGCCGACCAGGAGGCCCGCGATGATGGCACCGATAAAGCCGGTACCGGCGTCAGCGCCGTAGAAGCTGCCGTTGTTGGCGATCCAGCCACCGATAAAGCCCGGTGCCAGCGCCGGACGGTCTCCGATGGCGTAGGCGATATAGCCCGCCAGAATGGGGATCATCAGGGTGAAGGCGGCCACGCCCACGTTGAGGATCTGGTTCCACATGCTCCCTTCCGGGATCTGCATGCCGCTCGGGGTCGGGTTGCCGCCGATGGCGAGTGCCAGCGCAATCAACAGACCGCCGGTCACCACGAACGGGATCATGTGAGATACACCGTTCATCAGGTAGCGATAGAGATCGGAACTGCCGCCCGCGCTCTTCTCTTCACCCTTTTTATCTTCTTTGCCAGCCACGTAGGCGGGGGCCTTCAGCGCTTGTTCGATCAGACCCTTGCCATCCTTGATGGGGGCCTTGACGCCGGTCTTGATGAGGGGCTTGCCAGCGAAGCGGGCCATGTCCACCTGCTTGTCGCAGGCCACCACGATGGCGGCGGCGCGAGCGATCTCGTCCGCGGTCGGGCTGTTCTTGACGCCGATGGAGCCGTTGGTCTCCACCTTCACCTCATAACCCAGCTCGCGAGCGGCGCGCTCCAGCGACTCGGCCGCCAGATAGGTGTGGGCGATACCGGCCGGGCAGCCGGTGACACCGATGATCAGCCCCTTGTTGGCCGCAGGTGCGGCAGCCGCTTCCTCTTTCTTGGCCAGCGCCAGCGCCAGCGCATCGGCCGGGGTGTTGGCCGCCAGCAGTTTGGCGATAAAGCCCTCTTCGATCAGCTTGCCGGAGAGCTCGGCCAGCACCTCGATATGGTGGTTGGCGCCGCCATCGGGGGAGGCGATCATAAAGAAAATGTGGGATGGCTTGCCATCTTCGGCGCCGTACTCGATGCCGTTGCGGCTGATGCCGATGGCGACCGCCGGATTGCATACCGCCGCACTCTTGGCGTGGGGCAGGGCCACGCCCTCTTCAAAGCCGGTGTTGCCCAGCTCTTCGCGGGCCCACAGATCCTTGATAAAGGCCTGCTCGTTGCTGACCTTGCCTTGCGCGACCAGCAGGCGGGCCATCTCGGTGAAGACCTCCTCCTTGCGTGTCGCTTTCAAATCGAGATTGATCAGATGTTCATTGATCAAGGTGGTTATCATGGCGCTCTCCCCGCTTCCGGTGACGGAAGCTATGCGTGAGTACGTATCGACGTACTGGATAAAAATGACCTGATCATTATCGCGGCTCGCCCGCCCCCTCCCTATCGGATAAATGTGCTAATCACTGGATTTTTGTGCGCATTAAAACGCGATGTGATGAAGATCCCGTTTTCAGGCAGGACTCGCCATTTTCAGCCGATCATCCATTTTTTCTTTAAAAACAGACAAATGTATTGATGTCAGGCTCGCCGTCAGGTTTGTGATGCGCCATATCAATAAATTAATCATCAGCAGGGTCTGGATTTATATGTGGTTAAACGGTGCCATCAGATGTGACCCTTCTCACAAAAAGTCGCCATTTCGCCGGGCGGATTAGGATTTTTATGCGCCACTTCTCCCCCTGCCTTTTGCCCTCGCGAATAGCGGGTTGGCGCGCCCTGGAATGATGCCAGGGCGAGCTTTAATGAGTCCCCAAACCTCTTCGTTGGAAAAAATAGTTTGTTGCATATGCTATAAACCGAGCGTATATATGGCATATGCCAATTACGGCGGCATCATGATCAGACGCTTATCGAGCCGAATGATGCGTGACTAAACCAGTAAAAGTTGATGCGTACGGCTCTTCATCTGGTTGCTGCAAGAGGCTGGGAACATGGCCATGCCAACCGGCAAGCCTGCGGGAAGATCCTGAACAAGGGGACGAATGCAGAGTGGTAAGGGGCAGGGCTGGAATATCAACAGTGATAGCAGGAGGTCAAATGACCATCATCACAGCCATTCCGATGAATGACGACCATATCGCAGGACATTTTGCCAAGGCAGAGCGCTTTGTATTCGTAGATGAACAGGGGAGCACCCTGGCAGAAATCGCCAATCCGGTGGCTGGCAACGAGTGCAAAAGTGCGCTGGCGGAGCTGCTCCAGGCGCAGGGAGCCCGTCGTATCGTGCTGAAAAATATCGGTAGCAAGATGCTTGGCAAGCTGCTGGGCAGCGGGCTTGCCGTCTATCAGGCCAGTCAGGGGCGTCTCGCTATGGCCGACATGCTGAGCAATGAGTCGGGCCATCTGACCGAGCTGACATCCGCTGAACAGGGCAGTGCATCGCGCTGCGCCGAGGGGGCTGGCCATCACGGCAAGGGAAGCCGTCAATGCGCTCCCCGTGGCCGCCTTGGCAAAGGGGGTTGCTGCAAGTCAGCCTCCGGACAACAGCAGGGTTGTCAGGGTAACCGTCAGCGCAACCACAAGAAATGTTGTGAAGAGTAAGCACAACCGTTAGGCCGAACTGGAGGGGAACGTTGATGGAAAACCTGAATCAAGAGGGTAAGCAAATCCCCTCCATAACCAAGATTGCACATATGCCTGTCACACTGTTTTCAATCATCATGGGGCTGACGGGGGCGGCAATTGCCTGTCGCAAGGCATTTCCGGATCTGCTGCTGTTGCAGTCGGCAGGGTTCCTGTTCGGGGTCTTGTCCTCCCTGTTACTGGCGACGTTTCTGGTGATTTATGGCTGGAAAATCCTCAGACACAATGACGAGTTCCTGCATGAGCTGAAACACCCGGTCAGGATCAACTTCTTCCCGACCATCTCAATCAGCTTGCTGCTGCAATCCGCCTACTGGGCCAGCTGGCATGATGCAGCGCTGGCCCTCTGGTCGGTGGGCGCCAGCTTGCAACTGCTCTTCACCCTCTACATCATGAGCAACTGGATCCATCGCGACCATTTCACAATCACCCACACCAATCCGGCATGGTTTATACCGATTGTCGGCAATATTGTGGTGCCCCTGGGGGGCGTGCCGCTTGGCTTTCACGAGATCAGCCTGTTCTTCTTCAGCATTGGCCTTATTTTCTGGTTCTCTCTGCTGACCATAGTGCTCTATCGGCTGTTCTTTCATGAGAGCCTGCCCGAGAAGCTGATGCCCACCATGTTTATTCTGCTGGCACCGCCTTCCATCGGATTTATCTCGTATAGCGAAATAGCCAGCTCCAGCGACCTGTTTGCCCATGTCATTTATTATTTTGCGCTGTTTGTATTTATCTTGCTGATGTACAACACCCTCACTTTTTTGAAACTGAAATTTTTTCTCTCTTCGTGGGCGTACTCATTTCCACTGGCGGCATTTTCCGCAGCCTCGGCCATGTTTGCCGACGCAACCGGGAATATCATTCCATATTATCTGGCCAAAATAGTGGTGTGTGCCCTGATTGTATTGATCATCTGGTTAATCAGCATGACAGTGCAGTCATTCTATAAAGGTGAGATTTTCACACCGGAGAAATAACGTGATGAAAAATTATCGAGAGATCAATAAAGAACAACACCAGCTTGGCTCTGCTTATCGCAAGAGCAGCCCGGATACCATGAATGCATTTATTGCGCTGCACAAAGCCGTTATGAAAGAGGACGAGGCGCTGGCGTTGAAATATCGGGAAATGATCGCCCTCGGTATTGGTATCGCTTCCCGCTGCGATGGCTGCATTGCCGCCCATGTTGCCGGGGCCGTGAAGGCCGGTGCTTCGCGAGCGGAACTCATTGCCACCGTGGATGTCGCGGTATTGATGGGAGGCGGCCCCTCCATCATCTATGGCACCCAGGCACATGCCGCCATCGAAGAGTTGCTCTCCTAGCACTCTGTTCTCAACATGCGAGTGGCCAAATAGCGAGTGAATAGATCAAGTGGATGAATATCAATCAGAGAGTTATCAACAGACCATGATGTCCCACGCCCGTTGCATGGTGTGTGGCACTCATAACCCGGATTCACTGGGAATTCGCTTTTATCAGGGGGAGGAAGGGGCGACGGAAGGGCTGTTTATTGCCAACCAGCGTCATCAGGGTTACAGCGATATTTTGCATGGCGGCATGACCAGCACTTTGCTCGATGCGGTGATGACACATGCGTTGCTGCAACGGGGAATAAGAGGATTAACAGCGGAGCTGACCGTTCGTTTTATTGCTCCCATCGATATCGGCAGCAAAGTAGCGCTCTCGGCCAGAATAGTCGACCAGCGTCACGGTATCTATCGTTTGAATGCCGTAGCGTCGGTCGGCGGGATGATTGTTGCAAAAGCATCGGCCAAATTTATCAAGCCGAAAGCCAATGACAGGAGTTAGCGTGATGAAAAAAGAGAGTGTGGTTTTACCAGAAATGGATATCGGTATTTCAGCCGCCGATCGCAAGAAAATTGCAGATGGATTGTCGGCACTGCTTGCCGATAGTTACACCCTTTATTTGATGACCCACAATTTTCACTGGAACGTAACCGGTCCGCAGTTCAACAGCCTGCACAATATGTTTATGGATCAATACACCGAGCAGTGGAATGCGCTGGATGTTATCGCCGAGCGGATCCGCGCATTGGGCTTCCCGGCACCCGGCACATACAAGGAGTTTGTCCGTCTCTCCTCCATTGAGGAGGTCGAAGGGGTGCCCTGTGCCAGTGAAATGCTCAAACATCTGGTGTTGGCGCAAGAAGCTACGGCGAGAACCGCCAGAAAACTGTTCGATCTGGTCGATGCCGTCAATGACCAGCCCACCGCCGATGTACTGACCCAGCGCATCGATATTCATGAAAAAACCGCCTGGATGCTAAGAAGCATGCTCTCTTGATGGCACGGGGCTGCCATATTCTGTGGCAGCCCGACCTTACCTACCTGTTTGGCCCAACCGACCCTTTGGCTGCTGTCGTTTGGTTCGATAGCGATGTACTAGCCAGTCAATTCCCGCCATTGCCGCCGCGACGCCAATCATGATCAGAGTGAGGCGGCCGCCCTCCTGCCATGAGAGCAAATCCAGATGAAAATCCTGCCGAATAAATTCCGGGATCAGGCCGATAGGCAAGGTAATAGCCAGATAGGATATAAATTTTCTGAAAAACATATGGTCAGGTTTTGGAGTCTGTTTTTGTTGGATCATTTTTATATGTTGGCGTGATGTGTGATAAAACTAAAAACAGGGGGCTCATTAATTTTTGGCGATTGTCTCTGGAAGATAAAGCCAGCGGATAAGCGGGCCTTTTCTGGAGGCAAAACGAATTTTAATCCAATCATCTTTCTGCTCAAGGATTTCAACTTTGTCATTATGAATTAGATAGGCCTTGGTCTTTGATGTTTTTTCAGGCGATGAGTAGAGAAAAACTTTCTCGGATGTGACTGGCCAGAGAATTTTCTTGCCATCAAAGTCAATCGCCACGGTGTCCAGTTTATCCCCCTTATTATTAAATGTGTGCTCGTAAAGAGGGAAGGTCTCAATCTCGGAGTTTTGGATTTTATACTCTGTTGTTTTATATAGCCAGAGCTCACCCTGAGAATTATATTGGTAAGTGTCGTAATACCATACAGGGCCGGAGCGGCAAGAACTAACCAAAGAAAGAGCGTCTGATCGAACTGCAAGGTTGTCGAGATCCCCACAGGCCGAGGTGGGCATTTTATAGTCCGCAAATTCTAACTTTTTAAATGCTGCATTTATATGGTCATACAAGAATACATAAAAGACGGTATTTACCATGCCGAGAGAGCTAGAGATTGCAATATCTTTGTAACCGTCAGAGTTGAAATCTTTTATGATAATGTCAGATTGCAGTTCATCATCAACACATATCAGAGTTTCTTTCTCTTTTCCGGCAGCCAATAAATAATAACAGTCATTTTCTTTTTGTATTTCAATTTTGACTCCGCTAATCATATAAGATGAGTTTGTCTTTGCTGAGACGGAGAAACACAGCAATAAAGCTGTAATGATGACAAGATATTTCATGGTGATTTATTCTTTTGCGTGAGCTTTTGAAAAGTGTTGCTTTCGTATTTTATTTACTGTCTTGGACAGTTTTTATAAGTGTGAGCTGTTTTTTATCAACAATGTAATAGTTTGTGTAATAAACAAAAGACTTTCCGTCTTGACTGTTTTCAACTTTAACCGTTGTGAGAAGGCGGCTATCAATTTGGGGAGATTCTATCCATTCTCCCACACGGATATCAGAATTATTACTCACATCATATGAGCTATAGGCATTAAATACCGCATCCAGTACCTTACCCGTGCGTTTGTTGACAAGGACTTGATCATAACAACCTGATGAACCACATCCCCAGCCTGTCAGTACATATTCACCAGCATATACTGGCTTTTGTGACAAGGCCGCGGTAAGTCGGGTTCGGAATGTTCTGGCCAATTCAGAGTCTAGTGAAAGTTTGGCTGGCTTACCTTTATATACAGGTGGTGCCGGGTAGTCCTCTTTTCGTGGGAGTACTTGAGAGCTGGCTTCATTAGCAAATGAGGGCTGATTGGATAATCCGAGGAAAAGCAATAAGTAAATAACGCGTGATTTCATAGTATTTACCTTGGTGTTTAACTCTTTATTTACACTAAGTTTTTAAAAGTCATTTAACTCTTGAACTTCTCAGCTCTTTATGTGGATTGTGTGGGAAGCAGTTAACGTATGCCTTAGCCATATGATTATTACCCATATCATCAACAATAGTGCAAGTCAGATTACAAGGTTTACCAAGATCACGACGCCAGAAATGGTAGTGGTGTTGATATTCTGCTTCAAATTCAGATGTTATTGTGACAGAAATTATCCAGTGGATAGGTATTTTCTTATTACATACTAATTTAGTAAGCAATTCTGAATATGATTGAGACATGAGCTTCAATTCATTTATATCTGGAGTTACGACTTTGGTAATCAACTCTATAGAAACGACTTTTGACTCTTCAGATTCAAGAGTTTTGTACAGCTTTCCTAATCCCCAGTATCCATCTATATCATTGTTTCTACTCGCAAAAGAATTGATGATGCCTGATGCTACACATATTAACTCTGTTCTACGCCCCATATTTATCCTCTACAGGAACTAGCCACCTTAGTTGTGACCAGCGCTCAAACTCCAATGGCTAGTTACTAGTTGGTTAAGATAGAGATTTACCTCTGCCCGAGTCGTGAAATGGTGCTTGTCGTTTGGGAATCGATCAAACAGCTCGCGATGGAAGTGGCGGGAGCTTTTGCCGGCTCGTTGCCCATATTCCGATGCCCACACCAGCAGTTGTTGAAAGTTCTTTTCCGCTGCCACTGCATACCGTTGCCTGGCGCTTTGTGACCCGCGCGATAGCAGTGAATCCCGGCATACAGACCAGTCGAGATCCAGAAACAGCAAGGTATCGGCGGCATCAAGCAGTTGCTCGACCAGGGCGCCAAATACCCCTTCGACCACCCATGAGGGCTCTTGAGCAAGTGTTTGAATGGCATGGTCAATCTCATGCTGGGGCCGTTTTTGGTTAAAGCCGCCCTTCTGCCAGACAATGGTGTCCAGATTGACCTCGCGGATAGTTAACTCCTCAGCCAACCGAGCCGCCAACCAGCTCTTGCCTGATCCCGAGTTGCCAATAATCAGAATTCGTTTCATCTATGAGTGCTCTTTTCTGGAACATCTCGTATGTTGGGCCAAACATCGTAGGTTGGAGCTGAACGAAGTGAAGCCCAACGTTTACCGCGACAATATCTTAATTGCTTACATCGACTTCAATCGCCCTTGGAAATGGCGGTAAACATCATCGTTATTAAAGCCATCCACATTCTGGCTGGAGAAAATAAGCGGGGTGACGCCTTGTGCCAGCGCCAGTTTCTGTGCTTCGACTACCAGCGTATTGATCAGCACCATGCCGGAGATGGAGGAGAAGGCGCCGGTGACCCGATCATTGACTTCGCACAGGCCATCGCCCGGCGGCACGCAGTTATCCAGTACCAGATCGGCCAGCTCCATCAGTTTTTGGCCAGAAGGGTGACGACTCGGGTTTTGCGCCGATTGCGCCACCGAGGTAATAGCGATCACCTTGTGGCCGCCTGCTCTGGTAAGCTGGGCCCACTCGATGGGCAGGGCGTTGCGCCCCGAATTGGAGATGACCACCATCAGATCCCCCGGCGCAATCGGCTGCTCCTCCCACAGGATGGCGGCAAGCCCCGGCAGCTTCTCCAGCGCCGAGCTACGCAGGGCACCATCGGCGGTGGTGACGGTGGAGTCGAGTACGGCGTTGATATTGCCAAGGCCACCGGCACGGATAAACCCCTCCAGCCCGACCATATGGGAGTGCCCGGTGCCCAGCATATGGATCATCTTGTTGTGGACGATGGCCTCGCTAAACCAGTGGGCCGCCTGCAGGATCCCGGCTTCGTTCTGACTGACCATGGTAGCAATGCGCGCTTGCAGTTTTTCGACGTACTCAAACATAACGGCGGGATCCTTGTCTGTTATCGTTATGGTCAGCTGGTTCTCTTAAATTAATATTTCCGTGAGACGATTTAAGCCTGATGGGAGAGAATCATATTTTATGTACCCATTTTTACTCATTTCTCTGACTAAATTCATGAATACTTTATATTCTGTTTTAGAAATATCGAAACTTGGATCTATAGTTTTCATACTAGAATTTGCGATAGAAACATTTGTAGGTAATTTATCCCTGTTGATGTTTTTGATTGCAGCGACAAACAATCGCTCAATCTTATTTTCAATCTTAATAGTGTTTTTAGTTGAAAAATCCTCTAGAAAAATCAGGTTGTCAAAAGATTTAGCAAGAATTGCTCTATCTTTATCCTTGCGCTTGCAAATTAACCAAACCTCTTTTCCAAATTTCCTTAGCCTATCACCAATAACAGTGAAATCAGAATCGCTAGTAAGAAAACAATAGCGATCAATTTGTGGGTTTCCTAAATATAATGTTTCAAAAGCATCTAAGCTGATAAAAAGGTCAGCTCTATTTTTCTCTGTTCCTATTTTTGGTGTGTCCAAAATCGTAAAATTATGGTTTATGATTTGTTCTTTTAGCGTCTTTTTTGACGTAGACTGGTTACCGTATGCTGATTTTATTGCAAAGATACTATTTAATCCTTCATCTGAACTTAATAAAGAATTCATTAAATCTTCAAGGATAAAGTCGAGAGATGAGACATTTTCCATGTCTATATATACGGCGATATTAAAGTTCTGTTTTTTCACAAAAACGGCCCTGTCTTTAATGAAAAGGAAGAATTAATTTAAAACATGTAAAAATGTTCATTTTGAACTAAGGCTTATATCCCATTAAGCTCAATAAAACCTTTTTCAATGTCATATTTTAAGTGTTTGGTTAAAGAGTATTGAGGATCACTCTTAGAGAAGTTTTCAATAATCATTTTTTGATACTCGTCAACAGACATTCCATTGAATATATTTTTGTTGATGTTATATTTCTCTCACTGCCCTCTCTATTTGAAGTACCAACAATTACAATTTTAAAATGAAGATGATTTTTTAAATCAACATCTTTAATATTGTTGGTATCTATTTTCATTATGAGCTACCCACCTTTTAATGAAGGTTTTATCACTGCTAATTAGTTAAATAATTATTTGGTATTTAGGTTTGAATACATATTCTTTACTGGAAACAAAGCTCACGCTACCGCCCGTGGATTACAGCCTCCAGCCTGCTGCGGTTTTCCGGCGATGTGGTGAATGGCGAAACGGCTGCACAGGGTTATCTCTGCAAGAGTGGTTGCCAAGTGGGGCATATTAATCGAGAGAGGGGCAGGGTAAAACCGCAGTCGGGCAAAAACCTGCCAGAGATCAATAAATTACTTATTAAGTGGCTGCTATCTGTCCGCTTGGTACGGCGACCGCAAGCTGAGCTTTGCCTCTTGTCAGGGGCCGCAGCCACTCAATACTCCAGAAACTTCTCCCCGCAGCGTTCGCAGATCAGATGTTTTACATGGGTGGCCTGATAGGCGAGGGTCTGGCCGAATACCGCATTGGTCAGGCTGCTGGAGCGAAAGGCTTGCCAGAAGGCTTTGCGCGGATCCTTGGGCATGATGTCCTGGCTGTGATCGCGGGCGACCAGCACCACGATATGGCGGGTACGCTCCCTGCATTTGTCACAACGATGGATTTCAGTTGGCGGATTCTGGTCGTGCGGGTTGCTCATAAATGGGCTCGTGAAGAGAGGCAGGCGCCCATCATATTCCTCTCCACTTGGCTCTCAACCTTTCTGGTCGAGGGCGTGTGCCGGTTGTGAACAGGATCACCTTTTGTGGCGTGACGCAGACTTGGCCGTGGTGGCAGCCTTTGCGACGTGCTTGTGAGAGGGTATGCCCATGCTGGCCAATACCCGGGCTGCGTTCTCTTCACATTGCATCTCGTCGGGTTTGGACTCCACCAGCCGGATTAGGGTCTGCAACTGCTGCTTGCTGTGGGCAAGCCTGGCCTCCAGCACCTCTATGTCGCTCACCTTGGCCTTGAGTGCCGCCAGCAGCGGGGCGTGTTGCCAGGTGCTGATATCCGCCGGTACCAGCTGCTTGATCTCGTCGAGGGAGAAGCCTGCCTGCTGTGCCTGGCTGATGATGGTCAGCAACGGCACCGTCTCGGGCGGGTAGTCGCGATAGCCGTTGGCCCCCCGTTGCACCTTGTTGAGCAGGCCCCTGGCTTCGTAAAAGCGGATAGCCGAGGCCGCCATGCCGGTCTGTCTGGCCAGTTCACCGATCTTCATCTTGCCTCCTGGGCTGCGGGTTGATGGCCCCTGACGTTAAGGCTGAGGGGCGGGTGCCGAGAGATTCTAGGGTTAAAGCCCGCTTGAATGTCAACGGCCCTGAGCAAGCAAGGGGTGGGTGGATAGCCTTTCCTTGGTCGTAGCGGCATCTCGACAAAGGGCTTGACCTTCAAGTCAGCTTCAAACTTATGGTGGGGCCCTCACTACCGAGGAGATCACCATGAACCCATTTACTCCCCTGACCCTGCCAAATGGCAGCCAGCTTATCAACCGTCTCGCCAAGGCTGCCATGGAAGAGAACATGGCTGACCGTGACCATGCCCCCTCCGAGGCGCTGATCCGCCTCTATCGTACTTGGGCAGAGGGCGGCGCTGGTCTTATCATCACTGGCAATGTGATGGTGGATGGGCATGCCATGACGGGAGCGGGGGGCGTGGTGCTCGACACCCCGGCGCTATCCCCACAGCTGGCCGGGCGTTTCAGGGCCTGGGCCGAAGCGGCCAAAAGCGGGGGGGCCCAGATCTGGATGCAGATCAACCACCCCGGTCGCCAGATGCCGGCGGCGCTGGGGCAACCTACCCTGGCACCTTCCGCCGTGCCCATGGCGCTCGGCAGTTTCTCCAAACAGTTCTCTCCGCCCAGGGCCATGAGCGAGGCCGATATTGTCGAGGTGAAAGCACGCTTTATCAATACGGCGCTGTCGGCACTGCGTCTCGGCTTTGACGGAGTGCAGATCCACGCTGCGCACGGTTATCTGCTAAGCCAGTTCCTCTCGCCGCTCACCAACCAGCGCCACGATCGTTGGGGCGGCAGCCTTGAGAATCGTGCCCGCTTGCTGCTGGAAATAGTGCAGGGGATCCGTGAGCAGGTGGGGGAGCGCTTCTCGCTGTCGGTCAAACTCAACTCCGCCGACTTTCAGCGCGGCGGCTTCAGTACCGAAGATGCCAGAGCGGTGGTCGACATGCTCAACCCGCTCGGGGTGGATCTGGTGGAGCTCTCCGGTGGCAGTTACGAGGCGCCCGCCATGCACGGCCAGGCCCGCGATGGCCGCACCCTGGCGCGGGAAGCCTATTTTCTGACGTTTGCCGAAGAGATAGTGAGTGCCGCTCATATGCCCGTGATGGTGACCGGTGGGATCCGCCGTTATCCGGTGGTGGAACAAGTGCTCGGTAGCGGAGTGGCGGTCGTCGGCATGGCCACCGCGCTTGCCATCGCCCCGGATCTGCCTGCCAGATGGCGCTGTGAGCAGGCGGCAAGCGCCGAGCTCAGACCCATTCCCTGGCGCAACAAGGTGTTGGCTTCGGTAGGTTATATGGCGATGGTGAAATACCAGCTGCGGCGGCTGGGCCGAGGTCAGCCGAGCCACCCCAAGGTTGCGCCATCTCTGGCGCTGGCTTGCCAGCAGTGGCAAACCCTGCTTGGCAACGCCCGCTATCGGCGCTGGATCAAGGCGCAGGAAAAGTGAATATAGAGTGGTTTGTAGGCGGGCGAGCCAGCCTGGCCAGTTCAGGCCGACTCCCGCTTCTGCGGTTTGCTGGTGAGCGGTGATGATATGGCGGGTGGGGTGAGCTCGGGCTTGTCCAGCCAGCTTAGGCCGACTCCCGTTTTTGCAGGTTGGGGGTGATGATATGGCGGTTGGGGGCGAGCTCGGGTTGCTGCATCCGGGTCAGCAGTCGTCTCGCCGCCTGACGGCCGATTTCGCGGGCCGGTGAGCTGACAAAGGTGAGGGCGGGGGAGGTGAGTTCGGCCTCCGCCACATCGTCAAAACCGAGCAGGGCCACCTGCTGGCCGATGTAGTTGTCCTTGCCCACGGTGCGGCCGCTCGCCTCGACGCCATAGATGGCGCCGAGCGCTACCTCGGGGTAGTGGCAGAGCACGGCGGTCACCTTGGGGTGCTGGTGCAGCAGCTGGGCGATGGTGTCGGCGGCGCTGCGCTGGGTGCGCTCGCACTCCAGTACCCACTCCGGTTTGAAGGGCAGGCCATATTGCAGCAGGCTGGCGCAGTAGCCGCCGATGCGTTCGGCGCGGGTGAGGGAGTCGGCCCGCCCGCCGACGTAGGCGATATGGCGGTGGCCCTGCTCGATAAGGTAGGTGGTGGCCTGCTTGGCGGCGTGGGTGTTGTCGGGGCCGATAAAGTCCACGTCATCACGATAGTAGGAACGGGCGGCGCACACCACCGGCAGTTCGGAGTCGAGCAGGGTCTCCAGGGTTTTGGCCGCCGCGCCGCGCACCGGATTGAAGATGATGCCCGCCACCCCCTGTCGTGACAGGGAGTGGATGCTCTGCTGCAGCCGCTCCGGGCTGTGGCCGCACTGGGTCAGAAACAGCAGATAGCCCTGCTGCTCCAGCACCTCGCTCACCCCGGCGGTCACCTCGGTATAGAAGGGGTCGGTGATGTCGCGCAGGATCAGCCCCACCAGATTGGATTGCTGGCTGCGCAGGTTGGCGGCGGCGCTGTTGGGCACGTAGTCGAGCTCTTTTATCGCCTGTTGCACCCGCTCGGCGGTGGCCGGCGAGATGCGCCCCTTGCCGTTGAGTACCATGGAGACGGTGGTGACCGACACTCCCGCCCGCTGGGCGACATCGGTGATCTTGGTGGCTTTGGCAGAGAGGGATTTGGGCGACATAGGGGGAATGGACGACGGACAGTTGAGAGCGAGGCCCCAGCATACCTGCTTGGGTTGCCAAGTGAAACGTTACATCACCATCTGGCCGATCCGGCTCACAAATTTGGATCCTCCTGCCAGCCAGCCCCCTGATTCTGTGATCCTGTCGGCACTTGTAAATTGATAAAACGTTTTATCATCCGGCAAAACCTGATGCTGACCCGCGCCTTTTGCTTCGAGATTGCTTCGAGATTGCTTCGAGATTGCCTCGAGCGGGGGAGGGCAGCCGCAGATATTGCTGTCTATTCACAAGGAGCCGTTTCATGGCCAAGCCTCAAGCCAAATCCACCATCTGGGAGTTCCTGCAGAGCCTCGGCAAGACCTTTATGTTGCCGGTCGCCCTGCTGGCCTTCTCGGGCATCCTGCTCGGTGTCGGCAGCTCGCTCACCAGCGATGCGGTCAAGCAGAGCATGCCCTTCCTCGACAATACCGTGCTGCAACTGCTGTTCCTCTGGATGACCAAGGTGGGGCTGGTGGCCTTTATCTATCTGCCGGTGATGTTTGCGGTGGCCATTCCGCTCGGGCTGGCGCGGGAAGAGAAGGGGGTCGCGGCCTTTGCCGGTTTCGTCGGCTATGCTGCGCTCAACCTCTCCATCAACTTCTACCTCACCGTGGCCAACGTCATCGGTGACGCGGCGGCGGAGAAGGCCTACGGGGTGAAATCGATCCTCGGTATCAGCTCCATCGACACCGGGATTCTGGGGGCCATCATCGTCGGGGTGATCGTCGCGAAGCTCCACGCCCGTTTCTACACCTACAAGATGCCCGATGCGCTCGCTTTCTTCGGCGGTGCCCGCTTCGTGCCCATCATCACCGCGCTGGTGCTGGGTGTGGTCGGTCTGGTCGTGCCGTTCGTCTGGCCCTGGTTTGCTGCCGGCATCAACGGCATCGGGGCGCTCATCTCCCACGCCGGTCCCTTCGGCCCCTTCCTGTTCGGTACCGGTGAGCGCCTGCTGCTGCCACTCGGTCTGCACCACATTCTGGTGGCGCTGATCCGCTTTACCGAAGCGGGCGGCACCCAGTTGGTATGTGGTCACGAGGTGAGCGGCGCCCTCAATATCTTCTACGCCGAGCTCTCCTGCGCCGATACCAGCGGCTTCTCTGTTTCTGCCACCTCCTTCCTCTCTCAGGGCAAGATGCCAGCCTTCCTCGGCGGCCTGCCGGGTGCGGCGCTCGCCATGTATCACTGCGCTCGCCCGGAAAATCGCGGCAAGATCAAGGCGCTGCTGGTTTCCGGCGTGGTGGCCTGCGTCATCGGCGGCATCACAGAGCCGCTGGAGTTCCTGTTCCTGTTCGTGGCACCGGTGCTCTACGTTATTCACGCCATCCTGACCGGTCTGGGCTTTATGACCATGGGGCTGCTCGGCGTCACCATCGGCAACACTGACGGCAACCTCATCGATTTTCTGGTGTTCGGCGTGCTGCAAGGCACCGCCACCAAGTGGTATCTGGTGCCGGTCGCGGCCGCCATCTGGTTTACCATCTACTACAGCGTGTTCCGCTTCGCCATCGTGCGCTTTAACCTGAAGACCCCGGGCCGCGAGATTGAAACCAGCGAGACTGCCCAGCCCGCAGGCAAGAAGGCCGGCAACAGCGGTTACAACGGTGAAATCATCCTTAACGCCCTGGGCGGGGCCGATAACATCCTCGCGCTCGATAACTGCATCACCCGCCTGCGGATGTCGGTGCAGGACATGAGCCGGGTCGATGACAAGGTATTGAAAGCGAACGGTGCCATCGGGGTGATCAAGCTCGACGAGCACAACCTGCAGGTGGTGATCGGCCCGCAGGTGCATCTGGTGAAAAACCAGCTGCAGAGCCTGATGGGGGCCTGAACCGGCCAATAAGAACCGAACGGGGGGCGCAAGCCCCCCTTGTTTGCCTCTCCCAATATGTCTCCTGTTTATGGAGGGAGAAACTACATGCACGATATTTATGACTTCGACCATGTGGTCGACCGCCACGGCACCTACTGCACCCAGTGGGACTATGTAGCCGACCGTTTTGGCCATGCCGATCTGCTCCCCTTTACCATCTCCGACATGGATTTTGAGACCGCCCCCTGCATTCGCCAGACCCTGGCAACCCGCCTTGAGCACGGGGTATTTGGCTACAGCCGCTGGAATCACGACGACTTCAAGGGGGCGGTGAGCAACTGGTTTGCCAGACGTTACGGGGCGAGCCTCGAACCCGAGACCCTGGTCTACGGCCCCTCGGTCATCTATGTGATTGCCCAGCTGGTGAGCCTCTGGTCGGCGCCGGGGGAGGGGGTGCTGGTGCATACCCCCGCCTACGATGCCTTCGGCAATATGCTGGCTGCCAACGATCGGATGCTGCTGCCCTGCCCGCTCAAAAAAACAGAGGGGAGCTACCAGATCGACTGGGCCTGCTTCGAGCAACAGACTGCCCGCCCCGATTGCCGGATTTTGCTGCTCTGCAGCCCCCACAACCCCACCGGCCGGGTCTGGACGCGGGATGAACTCGGCCGGATGGCCGCTATCTGCCAGCGCCACGGGGTCAAGGTCATCTCGGACGACATCCATATGGATGTGAGCTTTGCCCGCTACCTGCCGTGGAGCGAGGTGGCGCTGGACGATCACTGGGCGCTGGTGAGCTCGGGCTCCAAATCCTTCAATATTCCCGCCCTTGGCGGCGCCTACGCCTTTATTGCTAACGCAGCGGCGCGGGCCGCCTATCTGCAGCGGCTCAAGGCGGCCCATGGCCTCTCATCGCCCCCCATTCTCGGGGTGCTGGCCCATATCAGCGCCTATCGGGACGGCGCTGGCTGGCTCGATGCCTTGAAAAGCTATCTGCACGGCAACCTCACCCAGGTGGCGGCGCGGCTCAACGGTGCCTTCCCCGCCATCGACTATCGGGTGCCCGAGGGCACCTATCTCGCCTGGATTGATTTGAACGGTCTTGGCATCGACTCCACCAAACGGATGGATGCGCTGCAAGCCTTGCTGGTGGAGAAATACCGGGTCGCCATCATGCGCGGCGACACCTACGGCCCGGAAGGCACAGGTTATATCCGCCTCAACGTCGGCTGCCCGCGCTCGAAGGTTGACCAAGGGCTCGACGCCCTGATCGGTGCGCTGGGGGAGGTGGTGTAAGGCAAATCCATTCAACATGAGAAACATAACGGGGCCATCAGTGAT
>NZ_JBFODN010000243.1:0-6946 GCF_040908345.1 Aeromonas sp. R3-1 | reverse complement strand
GTCAAGGCGAACGGGTGGTCGGTGCGTATCACATCCAGCACGTAAACGGGTATCACCATCGGTTGAAAGAGTGGATGGAGCGGTTCCATGGCGTGACGACGCACTACCTGAAGAACTACTTGGGTTGGCGCCGGATGCTGGAGCGTTACGGAAAAGGCGTAAATATCAAAACATGTTTGCATGAGGCGCTGGGGCGCCCCATGCAACACGTAATTGGGACATAGCCATAAAAAAGGATGGCGTGACGCCATCCTTTTTCGTCGTACTTGTGCTCTGGCAGTAGACAGCCGAGCAATCGCCCTTGGCTTAGGCCTTTTTCAGGTAGGCGGCAACCAGTACGATCTGCACGCCGTTGACTTTGCCTTCGATATGAAGCGGGTTGTTGGTCAGACGGATGCCCTTGACCAGGGTGCCGCGCTTGGCGGTGAAACCGGCGCCTTTCACGTCCAGATCCTTGATCAGGGTGACGGAGTCGCCCTCTTGCAGCACGGCGCCGTTGGAGTCAACGGTCGGTACGCTGTCGTCATCTTCGTCAGCAATACCAGCTTCAGCCCAGGCCTTGGCTTCGTCTTCCATGTACATCATGTCCAGCAGATCCTGAGCCCACACTTCACCCTTGCCGGAGAGTGCTTTCAGCTGGCGCCATGCCATCACCTGCACCGCAGGCACCTGGCTCCACATGCTGTCGCTCAGACAACGCCAGTGGTTGACCACCAGGGTATCCGGTTGTTCCAGCTGACCACGGCAGGTGTCACAGATAGCAACGCTGTGATCATCGTCGCTGGCGGGGGAGTGAGGCACCACGAAGGCGGTCAGCGCCTGCTCGGCGCTGCACAGTTCACACTTGGCGCCCGCGCGCGCTTGCAGAATGGCGTTGATGGTCATGTTGTTGGTCCCATAGCTAGTGGTAAAGCGACCCGCGTTGGGCGGGGCGCGTGAAAGAGGGGGCGGAATATAGCATAAAACCCCGCACTTTGTCAGGTCTGCCCTGGCTCACAGGGTTGGCCGTGCTGTTGCGCGGAGCTGATCGTCAGGTATTGAGAGTGCAATTTGAAGCGGGATCGCTAGAATGAGCCTCCTTTTTGACTGCAAGGCAGGGGCATTCGTGCTGGCTCAACGTTTTCAACAACTGGATCGACTGCTCACCCGCTACCGGCGCTGGTGGCAATATCAGCCATATCATCATCTGACCATGGCCTTTGCCGATGAGGCGCCCGAACTGGCGGCGTTGCTCAATGGGCTGACGCTCGGCCAGTTGGCGGAGCTCGATGCGGATATGGATGCACTCAGCACGCTGCTTGCCCCCTGGATTGCCGAGGGAGCCGAGCTGCAGCAACTCAGTCAGCTTGTCCCTTTTGCCCCAGAGCCCATCACCTGCAGCAAGGAGATGGCGCGGCATATGCCGGGGCGCAAGCAGGCCCAGATCGAGTCGTTCACCGCCTGTCTGCCTGCCCATCAGGGCCCCTATCTGGAGTGGTGTGCCGGCAAGGGCCACCTTGGGCGGCTGGTATCAATTCATCGGCAGGCTCCGATCCTCAGTCTGGAGTTGCAAGGGCAGCTTTGTGACGAAGGTCGGCTGCTGGCCGAGCGGGATGGCGCCAATATGACCTTTACCTGCGCCGATGCTTTTGCCCGCGAGTCGGCGGCGCTGATCGCCCCCGAACATCACGCTATGGCACTCCATGCCTGCGGCGAGCTGCACACCCATCTGCTGGAGCGGGTGGCCGAGCGCAGTGCCAGCGGAGTGACCATCTCTCCCTGTTGTTACCACCTGATCCGTACCAGCCACTATCGCCCGCTGTCAGCTGCGGCCAGCGCCAGCGAGCTGGTGTTGAGCAAGGCGGATCTCAAGTTGCCGCTACAGGAGACGGTGACTGGCGGTGCGCGGATCGCCCGCCTGCGCGAGCAGGAAGTGGTGTGGCGGCTCGGGTTTGACTGCCTGCAGCGTCAGGTGCGCGGTGTGGATGAGTATCTGCCGGTGCCCAATATGCAAAAGAGCCTGCTGACCGGCACCTTCGAGGCATTCTGCGTTTGGGCTTCCGAGCGCAAAGGGATTGTGCTGCCCGCCGGGCTCGACTACCCCGCCTGGTTGGAACACGGGGAGCGCCGCTTTGGTGATGTCGCTCGCATGGAGCTGGTGCGTCATTTGTTTCGCCGTCCCCTCGAGATCTGGCTGGCGCTGGATCGCGCGCTCTTTTTGCAAGAGCAGGGCTATCGGGTCGAAGTGGGGGAGTTCTGTGCCAAACCCATGACCCCGCGCAATATCCTGATCCGTGCCGTGCGTGCCTGACATACGGCTATTTTGAGCATTTTTCTTGAACATTGATGATGGCTGACAGATTGAGCCTGTCAGCCATTTTTTTCATCACGAACAATGACCGTATGGCTGGTCACCTGGCCGTCTCAACTGTTCTAAAAATGGGCGACGGATCACGCTCTGGTGTTTTCGTTTGGGTTCCTTTTCTTTGTTTCAGCTGCACTGAACATCACAAGGTGAAATGGCTCACAAATTCTGCTTATTTCTTAATTCTCATCGTGAATTTAGTTGTTGAAACACCTACTCTTGGAACGCATTAATTCAAACAAGGACGATAAACATGTTCAAACCCAAGCGTTGTGCCTGGCTGATCGCTGCCACCTGCGCATTGCCAAGCTATGCCGCAATGAGTGCAGCCATGAATATTCAACCCGATCCGCAAAATGCGGGAGGATATGTGATTGCGGCCCCGGATCTGACCGCCATGGAAAAAGCCAAGACGGCTAATCCCATGTATGCAATATGGGCCAAGGCATTGGCGACCCGGTCAAATAAAATCGTTGATGCCATTGAACCAGGTCTGGCAAGCAATCCTGACAACGTAAAACGGGTTGAACGGGTATTTCCCCAATCTGAATGGGAATATTTAACCCAGATGGCAGCGCCGGAATATACTTATGTCCGCTTCTTGCGAGCCATCGGTAAATTCCCTGCGTTCTGTGGCGAATATACCGACGGTCGCGACTCTGATGCGATCTGTAAAAAATCCATTGTGACGGCCTTTGCCCACTTCTCTCAGGAGACCGGTGGCCATATTGCCAAGGAGAACGTCTCCGATAACCCTCTGGGGTTGGAGGAGTGGCAGCAGGCGCTGGTGCATGTGCGGGAGATGGGCTGGTCAGAGGGACAGACCGGCTACACCACAGGCTGCGGCCAGAACGACTGGCAGAACAAGAAGTGGCCATGCAGCACGGGTCAGGGGTACTTCGGCCGCGGCGCCAAGCAGCTTTCTTACCACTTCAACTACGGTGCCTTCTCCGAGGCGATGTTCGATGGCGATGCCTCCGTGCTGCTCAACAACCCGGGGCTGGTGGCGGACTCCTGGCTCAACCTCGCTTCTGCCATCTGGTTTTTCCTCACCCCGCAGGCCCCGAAACCGGCCATGCTGCACGTGATTGATCGTACCTGGGCACCCTCCAAACGGGAAGTTGACGCCGGTATCGGCTATGGCTTCGGTACCACCATCAACGTCATCAACGGCGGCATCGAGTGTGGCGAGCAGAACAAGGACAAGGGGCAGCCGGTCAATCGCATCCGCTATTGGGAAGGGCTGGCCAACCACTACCAGATCCCGATAAAGGCGGATGAGAAGAACACCTGCTGGCAGCAGACTCCCTATGGCAGCCTCAATCTTAACGGCGCTACCGACGTGCTCTACACCAACTGGGATGGCAACTGGAAATACTATCCGGATCGCCCGGGCGGTTACTCCTTCGAGTGCGAGCTGGTGGGCTTTCAGACCGCTTATTCTGCGCTGGTGCCGGGTGATTACGAGAAGTGCGTGACCAACTTCTACGGTTCCCACGCCAACTGGCCGAAAGTGCGGATCGTCGCCAAGCTCGATCCCACCCCGGTCGATCCGGTTGATCCGCCGGTTGATGGTCAGCCTGCCTGGGATGCCAGCAAGGTCTATACCGCTGGCAGCAAGGTGAGCTACAAGGGCGCCGTCTATCAGGCCAAATGGTGGACCCAGGGGGATGATCCCGCCAAAGGTGGCCCCTGGGCGTTGGTGACGAACCAATAAAGAGACAGTCCATCCATTGATAAGGAGAGGGGGCTTAGCCCCCTTTTAATATATTTTTTGCGCTGGGGGATAATATGTGGCAGAGATTAAAAAGAGATCCATCTCTCTGGAGGGGGAGCTGTATTTTTTTTGCCAGCTTTTATTTCCCGCTTAAAGTGATGTAAACAGCTCACATCAAATTTATTGATGGCTGGGTTTAATGTTTTAACCTTGCTGCTAAGCAATATTAAAAAGCGTTGAGTGATGTTTTGCTAAACGATGGGTTCGCAGAGCACACCCATGACGCTATCCTTCTCGTATTTATGATGAGGGTGTTTATTTTTCCCATCTATCAATTCATGGTATCACCTTGGTGACATTTATTTCACAGAGAGAAAAAATGAACATATTGGATGTAAAAGTCATGTGTATCTATTCGTTTACGGATGAGAGTATGTAGTTCGGCGGATGTTTTTTACTGCGAGCGAGGTAATCTTGCTCGATTTAAAATAATAGTTAAGGTGCGCAGATGAATGGGGATTGTCGTCTCGTTATCCGAATGGGAAGTCGTATGCGGTTTAATCACCAAGCAGATAGCAGGAAAGAGGAGTGCACCATGGAACTGGTGGTGATCCGCCATGGCGAGACGCAAGCCAATGCGGAAGGACGGTATCAGGGTGCACTGGATATCGGGCTTAATGAGAGTGGCCAGAGGCACATTGCCCGATTGGCTGACGAGGTAGCGGCCACTCAGGCTCCGTTCGATCGGCTGCTGGCGTCCCCCCTGCTGCGAACAAGGGAGAGCGCTGCCATCTTGTCTCGCCAGTTGGGATTGTCAGTGGAGCTTGTGCCTGCCTTTCGTGAGCGGGATGTCGGCCTGTTTGAAGGGCTGGCACAGGTAGAGGCGAGAACACGCTATCCCGAACTGTGGGCGCGCAATATCACCCGGCGCTGGGCTGAAGCTCCTCCCGGTGGTGAAACCATTGATGAGGTGATTGCCCGGGTCTCGCAGGGACTCACGGAACTTGCTTCGATCATGCAAGGGGAGCGGATACTGCTGGTGGCGCATGGTGTAGTCGCCAAGGTGATCCGCGCCGTATCGATTGCCGGATTTGATGACTTCTTCGAGTGGCAATTGCCCAACGGCGGCATGCTGTCGGTGAGGCTCTCTCTGGCTGATGGTAGCCCACTGCGCTTTAGCCGTCCTCTTGATGGTGGTGATTGAAACGTGCACCAAAGGTAGAACGAAAAAAACAGCGCTACCGAAGAGAGTCGCGCTGTCTTTTGTATTCGTTGCGGTTGGTTATCTCTGCAGGCACAGGTTAGCTGTGTCACCAGAGGGTAGGGGCGTGCGCCATCAGGTCGGTTCCGGCTCCTCTTTGCGGCAGCAGTTGCGCCCCTGTTTCTTGGCCAGATACAGGGCGGTGTCGGCTCGTCTAACCATCTTCTCTACAGTGTCATGGCTGCCCTTGCTGGCGCTGATCCCGATACTGATGGTGAGGGAGATCTCAAGAGCCCCCTCCAGTGCATGGTGCTGGGATTCGATGGTGAGCCTGATCCGCTCGGCGCTGGCCCAAGCGAGCTCGAGGGAGGTTTCCGGTAGCAGTACGATAAACTCTTCGCCACCCCAGCGACCCAGCATGTCCACCTCACGCAGCTGTTTGCTGATCCGTTTCACCAGACTCAGGATCGCCAGATCTCCCTGTTGATGGCCAAAGGTGTCGTTGACTTCCTTGAAGTGGTCGATATCGATCAGCAGCAGGCTCATGGTATGGCCGAAACGCTGGCAGCGCTGCATCTCGGCGTTGACCAGCTCGTTGAAGCGGCGCCGGTTGGCAATGCCGGTGAGGGGATCCGTGGTAGCCGCGACCTTCAACTCCTCCACCAGTCGGGCTCGCTCCGAGATATCCCGCAAGATGGCGGTCATCTCGGTGGTCGGGCCCAAATTGATCTTGGCGATGGTCACCTCCAGCGGAAATTCGCTGCCGTCGCGGCGTAGCCCCATCACCGAGGCGCGGGCATGCATCGGGCGCGAATTGACGGGGGAGCTGCTGAAGGCTTTGAAATAGGTCTCGTGATTGGCGCGAAAACGCTGCGGCAGCAGGGTTTCCAGCCGCTTGCCGAGATAACTCTCGTCGATCCCGAACATCTCGCAGGCGGCGGTATTGATAAGCTCGATGCGTGACTCGCTGCTGACACTGATGATGCCGTCATAGGCGGAGTTGACCACCGCTTCGAAGCGACGGCGACTGGTGGTGAGCGCCTCTTCCAGCTGCTTTTTGGCAGTGATATCGATGGCGGTCACGATGATCCGGTTGATCCGTGCCTGCTCGGGGATGATGGGGGAGAGAATAAAGCGCCACCAACTGGTGCGCGACAGGCTGTCGATGGGCAGCTCGCTCTCGAGCCCGGTCTGCATGCGCACACATTCGTGCATTGGCGGCTCGATGGTATTGGTGATGTAGCGGGGAAACATCTCGCTCAGCTGTTTGCCAATGCTGCCAAGGACATCCAGCTCGAACGCCTTGGCAAAGGTATCGTTGGCAGAGACCAGCACAAAGTGATCATCCTTGTCGAGGCTGAACACCGCCACGGCAGCGCCGATGGCGTCGAGAGATGACTTTATGTCGGCATGGGAACCCTGTGTAAACATGCGACCTCCACGGCGAATAACGTATTGATATTCAGTATAGTGTGGTCGTTTGGCTAACTACTCTTCGATATCCAGCAACACCAGAATGGCGCTGTCGCCACCCCATTCGCGGGGGGCCTGATGGAAGGCGCGCACATTGGGGTGCTGGGCCAGCCAGCTGGGAATGCGCTGCTTGAGAATATGTTTGCCGATGCCGTGCATCACCGAGGCGACGTGAATGTTCTCTTTTTGGCAGAGGGTGAGCAGGGCCGCC